>CAJBLH010000198.1 GCA_903953895.1 uncultured Desulfobacteraceae bacterium
GAAAAGGTTAAAATCAGTTCCGGCCATTGATTTGAAGACCTTTTGGAAAAGAAGCTCCAATAAACAGGGCGCTGTCGTTTACGGTAATAAATTCTTATAATTTTCCATGCAAAGTGTTAACTGAGAAATGAAGGATGCCCTGAACTGATATGGCTCCGCCCCGCACATCATACTGTGAATATTTGCAAAACCCACTGCAAATATCTGATTGAGAACATTTTCACTCAATAAATGTAGCAAACCATTTTTCATACCGGACATAGTGGCAAGACTTTTAATAAGCAAAGAGTTGGCGGATTTGTGAAAGCCTCTGTAATATTGAATCGGCAGCGCATACAAAGATGGATCTCTCGTTGTAATTGAAAACAATGGTATCCAACTGGAAGATGACCCTTCTGGCGCGGTCTGCTCCGAAAGTAAAAGGAGATCCAATGCATAAGCGTTTTTCCCTTTGAACTCATTCAATAACATTTGCCACAAGGTTTCAAGCCAGTTCAGCTCGTGCCAGGATTCCAGGGTATAGCAGATAAGAAGTTTTTCATTGACACGTTTTAGTATTTCAAGCTTTTCATCAAACTCAACTGTTTGCAGTTCCTTTAAGATAGCGTCCGAATAATTTGTTATCACGCCTTCCAGCAAAATAAAGCCGGAGCTGTAAATATCTCCCCGTGCATTTGAAAAGCTTCCCCAGCGGTCATTGATCTTGGCCTCAAGATCAATGACCCATGCGCCGCTGGGCCAGCTATCAAAATATATCTGCAGCTCATGGTTGAAATCAGATCCACACGTTAACCAGCCATTGATACCGGATTCAGCTTGTAAATACGAGCGATTACAGACCAAAAGAAGTGTCTCAATCCTTCCAGAAACCAGTTCCGTGGCCTTCAGGCTCACTTCTGCCGTTTCTTGTGAAAGAGAAAAATGGATACGGTATTGATTGCCTTTACGACTTATTGAATAATCAAGAATTTCATGGGGTGCTACCAGATGAAGCAGGTCTTCCATAAAACTGGTTGTTTCATCAAAAAAAATCAGCGTATTTGCTCCAGGGCCCAGGTGTTCCACCAGCCCGGACAATGGAAGTCTTTTGCTGCCGCAATTATTGAAATCGATTTGTTTGCTGAATGCTCCCAGATGCAGATATCCATTGGAAGTTGAGGTTATTTCAAGAACATTTCGCGAGTTCCATGACACGGGTATTGTTGCGCCCTTCTTGAGAGATCGAACTGTTTCTGGGGAAACCGAATAATCTTTTAGTTGTAAAAAAATTCCAGGAACTGCCAAAGTTAATACAAATCGTTTCATGTCACCGATATTGAAGACCATTCTGAAATATCGATTATCCTCATTTCGAAAGCTCAGTATAGATTTGTTATCATCGACAAAAAGGTTATCGCTTTCCTCTTTCAGCAGATTGTTTGGTAGAGAACTACAATGAAAAATCGTTCGGCTTTCAACTTTTTTCAGACCGATCCAAACCGTAATCGATGAGCGCAAAATTGGACGATGGAAGTCTTTTCTACAAATTTCGACAAGAACTCTTACAACACCTGGTTTCCAGGAATTGCTGATAAGTTGCCCTACATCAATCCAGTCGGCAGAATGAATATGGTTATCAAGTGTCACGACAAGAGGTTCGCCCTTCGTTCCGTGGTTCAAACGAATGAAATAGCTGGTTCCATCCAAAAAAAACTCTTCAGGAATCACCGCTTTTAACTTCAAATCGCTGCTGCAATAGACCTCATTACCTCTAAGCCCTTTAATACTTTGCCCGTTCCAGGCAAGAAGAGGTTTTGCATCCGCCTGAAGATTAAGAATTGCAGGGCCACGGCTTAGAACCATCTTCTGCCCTGGATCAAGAAGAAAAGACATGACGTGTAATGATGGGAAACTTCTAACAGTCTCAATGCTATCTTCCATGCCATCTGGAATAAAACGAGTCACCATCTGGTACTTTCCTGGCTCCATGAATGCTTCAGATCGATTTAAGGTAACTTTAAATGAAAAATTATTATCGGTATTATGCCCATGAATTATTTCTTTGTAATTGTCAAACCCTACTAAAGAGCTATGGTAATCAAGGCGGTTAGACTGTCTTAGCATAAACAGCGATTGAAATATTGAACTTTTTCCAGAAGAATTGGGACCAAAAATCAGGGTGATGGGTTTGATCGGAATTGTCGCAGGGCTGGAAAACGCTTTAAAATTGGTGATTTGATATTCTGTCAGCATGATATTTGACTCACTTTTTGAAGTAATGGATGAAATTCGCCTGTATCATCAGGTAGGCTGGTTAAATTTAGCTTAAAGCAATACCCATGCCATTATTACTCAATGCCATACTTTTTAAGCCAGTTGGTCAGGGTCTGATAACTCGGCAGTCCCAGTATTTCCGAGGCTTTCGTCTTATTTCCCTGGGCCTCGGCAAGCGCTCTTTCAAGGTAGTGAACAGCCACCGTTTTCATGATTTTCACCAGGTTGAAGCCTTCCCCCAACGGCTGATGCAGAATAAGGTCCTTTCCCTTGCCTGCCGCGGAAACAGGAAGCAGCGCCTCCTGAATATCCTCTTTGCCGATGATTTCGTCCACCGACCAGACGGCTGCACGGGTCAAGGTATTCTGCAGCTCTCGGACATTGCCCGGCCAATCATGCTGAAGCAGAATATTTCTTGCGGATGCAGAAATATTCTTGTTTTTGAAGCCCGGATATCCAGCGTTTTCCTGATTGATCTGATTCAGGAAATAATCGATCAACAGACCGATGTCCCCGGCCCTTTCACGAAGTGGCGGCAGTTTAATCACCGCCACGGCAAGCCGATAAAAGAGATCTTCCCGAAAAGCGCCTGCAGCAACCTCATCAATAAGATTTCTATTGGTTGCCGCAATTATTCTTATGTCCACCTGCCGGGTCCGGGTGGCGCCAATCCGCTTCACCTCGCCTTCCTGCACAGTGCGTAAAAGTTTGACCTGCATCTCTTTGGGCAATTCCCCGATTTCATCAAGAAAGAGGGTTCCCTGGTGGGCTGCCTCGAAATGACCTGCCCTGGCAGCGATTGCGCCGGTGAAAGCGCCTTTCTCGTGTCCGAACAACTCGGATTCAACCAGCGCCAGCGGGATAGCCCCACAATTTATCGCAACAAAAGGTTTGTTTTTTCGGAGACTGGAATCATGGATAGCCCGTGCCAGCAACTCCTTTCCGGTGCCGGACTCTCCCTCGATCAGAACAGGAATAGAGCGGGGAGCAACCATCCTAGCCTTGAGGATGATCCGCTGCATGACTTCGCTGCGGTGGATGATATCGTCAAATTCCGGGGCTTCGACGGGAATGCCGGCGGCCAGCAGTTCAATCGCCTTATCGGATTTGCTCAAAAGACCAGGGAGAAACTCCGCTGAGATATCGAAAGGTACTGATGCCGATCGGACTCCATGCTCTATTGATGATTCAATCAACTCGGCAGGAAATCGGGTTTTGCTCAGAAGAATCCAGACCGCTGCCATGGCAGGGGTGCCGGGGCTTAAATGAAAGACAAGATCGGCATCCGGGCCGTGCTCTTTTATTTTCTCGGAAATGATAGCTGAGGCGGACTGATATATCTCGCCGAAATTCGTGGGACTGGAAAGTTTGATGTGCTTGATTGTGAGAGCTGACTGGGTCTGTTTCCGCAGCCAAACAATGTAGTTTTCAGCAGTGGCTTTCTCCCAGTTGTTAAGCAACACGACTTCTCTGTATTGCCTTGCCGCTACCGCTTGAGCAACAGGACCCATACCGACTTCGTTTATTCCGGAAGCCGCTTTCAGATCCGTCATCCCCAACCAGCATAATAATATCTGAATACCCATGACCTCTATGGCCTACAAGATTTTTTACAAAGAAGCAAATTATATTGTTGACCCAAGGGGAAAAGAACACCTGTCTGCCAATAGAGAAATATTGGCAAAGAAACGGTTTTTTGATTCACCCGCACAGATGTCAGATATCTTCGATCAATGCCACGGTCCGGGAGCGCTCCAGATGCTGCGGAACATCCACCCCTCGGCAAGAGAAGCCACGAGAGGTTCAGGGACACCTTGATGGCTGCGACGACATCCTCAAAGGACACCGGTGCGTCGGACAGCTTGGCCTTCCGGATGAACCCCTGCCATTGAATCTTCTTGGTCTGGTCATTCACAAACGATGGATTGAAGACCGTGGGCTTGATGGGAATCGGCGTATTTCGGTTCTCGAATGTTTTTTCGACGGCCTCGGCCAGCATCTCCCCCCTGAAGTTGAAAGTGCGAGACAAATCCAGATGTCGTAAAAATCCTTCATCCGGCTTTTCAGGATACCAAGCTTTACCATGGCATGCCGTCCGGCTCGACCACCATTTCGCAGACATTTTTCATGGTAGCGACAATCACATCGAGACTGTTGTCGATTTTCCCCAGAAGATCGATATCATCGTGGGACGTGAACCGGGTCCGCTCCACGCCCAAAACATCAAGGCCCCATCGTGAATGAACCTGTCCGCATATGGATTCCTGGAAAGCCGGTAGATAAATCTTTCGATGGCGAAGTGCCGCAGGAGTTCATTGAAAGGACGGGAAGATTCCCTGGCTTTGCTGAGAAGTCGACGATGCACGGATGCGGCGATATTCTTGATACTTCCTGCCATTACAAAAGCGCCTCAAGATAGGGGCGGATGATCTTTGTCACCCGGCAGATCGCCGCACAACGCATGAGGTCTTCCACCTTGACGGGTTTGCGTTCGCGGTAGAAGCGAACCGCCTCTATCGCCGTATCAAGGCCAACTTTATTGCGGAACTTGAAGCAGTCGGCAAGCGTCTTCTCCGGGTTGAAGATACGCGCGATTACGCCGTCGAGTTCATGGGGGCCCACACCCTCCGTATAGGCATCACCGGTAAACCGGTAGGTCTTTGATCGGCGGGTGGTCCAGGCGGGGTTCCTCAGCTCCTCGCGGCAGCGTGACGTGGACCTCGTGGGGTATCTGGGTGGTAATCCCGTGAAATGCCAGTGCGGAGATCAGGCAGATTACGCCGCCTGGGATACGGGCTGCGACTGTCACCAAGTCGGGATTGCCCAGCGGCGGGCTGTCGGCAAGGCGATATACGCCGCGGCTCACCATTTCC
>CAJBLH010000199.1 GCA_903953895.1 uncultured Desulfobacteraceae bacterium
GGAGCTTCCAGCTCCGGATTTAAATCACCGGAGCTGGAAGCTCCGGCCACCTTCTGGCTCCCCGCCGCTGGCACCTTTGACGGCTGGCCAAAAGTCGCACGCCTGATTCGTCTGCTTGACCCCTGCATGGGCAGTGGTCACTTCCTGGTGTTTGCCTTGCCGTTGCTCGTCCGGTTGCGCATGGAAGAGGAAAATCTCAGTGCTCAAGCCGCAGTGGTTGCGGTACTCAAAGGCAACATTCATGGACTGGAAATCGACGAACGCTGTACCCAGATTGCAGCATTCAATGTGGCACTGTCGGCGTGGAAACTGGCGGGGTATCAAGCCTTGCCAAGCCTCAACTTGGCCTGCTCCGGACTTGCACCAATTGCAACAGAAGCGGAGTGGGTTGCGCTTGCCGGAGAAAATTCTCGTGCGCGCAATGGCATGGCCAGCCTGCACAGGCTCTTCAAAAATGCTCCCGTTCTCGGCAGCCTTATCAACCCCCTCTCTCAGGGCGGGGATCTCTTCGACGCAGAGTTTCACGAAATGGCCCCGTTACTCACCGACGCGCTTGCACCCAACGAAAATAAAAAAGTCAAATTCGAAACCGACGCCGTCGAGCTGGCCGTCATCGCTCAAGGAATTGCCAAAGCTGCTGAACTACTCGTCGGCCAGTTTACCCTCGTCATTACCAATGTGCCCTATATAGGACGCGGTAAGCAGGATGACGTGCTCAAGGATTACTGTAATAGAGTTCACCCCTCAGCAAAGGCTGATCTTGCTACTTGTTTTGTTGAGCGGTGCTTAAAGTTTTGTGCCAATCGAATTGGCTCAACTGCTCTTGTAACACCGCAGAATTGGTTTTTTCAGCCTGGTTATAAACGCATGCGAAATGTTCTGATTACAGAATTAGAGTGGAATATGATCGTACGGCTTGGTTCAGGTGCTTTCGAGACTATCAGTGGCGAAGTAGTAAATGTTGCACTTGTTTTTTTGACTCACTCGATGCCAGCATTGAAACATCACTTCGCTGGGTTTGATGTATCCTCGCAATCTTCGGTCCGAAGCAAAGCGGCTGGATTGTCCGATGTGTATCTATATTTTTTCGATCAGAACAAACAATTGGACAACCCTGATTCTCGAATCATTCTTGAAGAGGCGATTCCTTCGTTGCGTTTAACAGAATATGCTAAGAGTGTTGAAGGAATGTCCACTGGAGACTCTGAACGCTTCTTATTTTTGTTTTATGAAGTTCCATCGAATGATGAGATTTGGGAGTTTTTCCAAAGATCACCGGATATTGAAGAAGATTATAGTGGTGCACGAGCAATTGTTCGATGGGAAAAAGGGGCAGGTCCACTATCTGTGTCCCCTGAGGCTCGTATTCAGGGGTTTGCGGCGTGGGAAAAGCGAGGCGTTCTTGTGAATATGATGAGCCGTCTTAACGTGTGCCTCTCTGTCGGCGCAAAACATGATAAGATTACGTCAATAATTATTCCAAAGTTCGAGAGTTTCCTGCTGCCTATTTGGGCGTTCTGTTCAGAAATAGACTTTCATCAAGAAGTGCGAAAGTTAAATACTGCGCTTCAACCAGGAACCGGGACACTTGTCAAGGTTCCCTTCGATCTCGCCCACTGGCAAAAAGTCGCCGCCGAGAAATACCCCGACGGCCTACCCAAGCCTTACAGCGACGACCCGACGCAGTGGCTCTTCAACGGCCATCCTGCTGGCTCCACCCAGCCGCTTCACGTCGCCGTCGCCCGACTCATCGGCTACCGCTGGCCGCGCCAGACCGGTAGCAGCTTCCCCGATTGCCCCGCCATTGGTTCCGACGGGATAGAATCCTTCGCTGACGAAGACGGCATCGTCTGTCTGCCGCCGCTCAATCGCGAGCAACCGGCCGCCGCACGGTTGCGATCTCTGCTCGCTGTTGCTTTTAATGTGGCCGGAGCTTCCAGCTCCGGTTATTCAAATCCGGAGCAGGATGCTCCGGCCACAATGGAAGCTCTGGCAACCTTTGACGAACGTGCCCTCATCGCCGCCGCCGGGCTCAAGGGCAGCAAATCCAAAACACTGGAAGACTGGCTGCGCGACGAGTTTTTCGAGCAGCACGCCAAGCTCTTCCACGACCGGCCATTTATCTGGCACATCTGGGATGGCCGGCCCGATGGTTTCCACGCCCTGGTCAACTACCACAAACTGGACCACGCCGCCCTGCAAAAGCTGACCTACAGCTATCTCGGCAACTGGATTCAGCAGCAATCCGATGACGCCAATGCCGACAAACCCGGAGCCGCCGAGCGCCTCGGTGCTGCCCGTACACTTCAGGCCAAGCTTGCCGCCATTCTCGAAGGCGAAGCACCGCTCGACATCTTCGTCCGCTGGAAGCCCCTCAAAGATCAGGCCCAGGGCTGGCACCCGGACATCAACGACGGCATCCGCCAGAACATCCGCCCCTTCCTCCTGGCAGGAGACATTGGCAAACGCGGCGCCGGCCTTTTCCGTTCTGTTCCCCTGAAACTCAAAGACAAGGACCGCGGCACCGAACCCCATCGCCCCAAAGCCGATTACCCCTGGTTCTGGTGCGAAGAATCTCCGGGCACCGATCCCCCCGGCGGCAAGGAATTTGTTGGCAGCCGCTGGAATGACGTCCACCTGACACTGGCCCGGAAAAAAGAGGTAATCTCATGAGCGCCAAACCGACGATTCGGAGATCGGTGATTTCCGAATTTGGAACAGATGTGTGGACAAAGAAATACTCGCCGGCTTGGCCCACTCCACTGCCAAAATGGCGGTCGCAAACTGACCAACCGCCCTTGCATTTGGTTTGTCTTTCCTGTTTATCCATGTTAATTCAAAGGAAAACCTCGGTATGAACGATAAGCAACGCAAATCGTTACAAGACTTCACCGTTCTGGTGGACGCTGTGCGTCGGGTGCATAATGAGTGTGCCGCTGCGGTCAACCGGACGGTCAACACCACGCTGACTCTTCGCAATTGGCTCATCGGTGGCTACATTCATCATTACGAACTGCAAGGAGCCGACCGGGCTCAATACGGCGATCATCTGATGGAAAGACTGTCTGACGCTTTGAGGCCTCACAAAATTCCTGCCACGGATTGCCAGCGACTTTACGCTTATATGAATTTCTACCGTACCTATCCGCAGATTGCGCGAGTCATCACACAGGGACTACCTTCGTTTGATGCTGCTGACACGATGGAGATTTTCCGGTCAGTGTCCGGAAAATCATATTCAGATTCGGAAGACTCCGAGATTGTCCGGACAGCAACCGTACAATTGGAACTTCCCGCCGAAAAGCTGCTGGGCAGTCTTTCTTACTCGCATCTGGAGCAACTCACCGCTCTTGATAACCCGCTCAAGCGCGCCTTTTACGAGATCGAGTGCATTCGCGGCAATTGGTCCGTTCGGGCACTCAAAAGGCAAATCGCAACCCTGTATTACGAGCGGTCCGGCCTTTCCGTCAACAAAGAAAAACTTGCCGACATGGCCCACTCCTCTGCCGAAAAGACCGAACCCAAACTGGCCATCCGGGACCCCTATATCTTTGAATTTCTCGGGATTAAAGCCAGTGAGGTCGTTAGCGAATCCAACCTCGAAGAAGCTCTCCTGAACAATCTGCATGAATTTCTGATGGAACTCGGTCATGGCTTTTGCTTCGAAGCCCGTCAGAAAAGCATCGTCATCGGAAAGACTCGAGGATTTGTGGATATGGTTTTCTACCACCGAATCCTCAAATGCCATATCCTCATAGAACTCAAGGTAGATAAATTCACCCACGAACATCTCGGTCAACTCAACACCTACGTATCCTGGTATCGCAAACACATGATGACCGAAGGGGATAATCCACCGGTGGGGCTCCTGCTGTGTACGCAAAAAGACCACATCTTGGTCGAATATGCCACCGCCAATATGGACAACCGCCTCTTTGTTTCGAAATATCAACTTGAGTTGCCCAAGAAAGAGGAACTGGAACGTTTCCTCCAAACCAAACGCCGCGAAATCACCGAAGGATAAACGCATGACCGTTCTTACATTTATCCTCCAATCCATTTGCAACGCGGCCTCCTACAACAAGCACGAACTGGCTGCACCCCGCATGAAAATATCTGACAGGATTCACTTCTGAGAGACGTTCACCCAATCGGTTGGGTTATACAGGATATAAAATGAGAAAAACAGAAGAAAATTATCTGCTTATAACAGATGATAAACGGTTGTTCGATATCCGCTTCTGGCAATCTCAGGGAGATATTGCCATTTTCGAGGCGGCAGCGGAGATGTTGAACGATTATTTTTTGATTCGAGGGAAAAATGCTGACGAGTCCAGATTTCAAAGAACTGTTGAAACTTTTCGAAAAGCATAATATCCGGTATCTTGTCGTGGGCGGATATGCCGTCATGAAATACAGTGAGCCACGATTCACGAAAGATCTGGATGTGTTTATCGCAACGGATCAAGACAATGCAAAGGGTGTGTATGCGGCATTGAAGGAATTCGGAGCGCCACTGGAAAATCTGACACCGGATGACTTTGCGCAAAAAGGCTATTTCTATCAGATGGGAAGACCGCCGCTGCGGATTGATATTATGATGTCGATCCCGGGAATCGAGTTCGATGAGGTATGGAACAATCGCGAATCTGTTGAGCTGGATGGGCTTAAAATTCTTTTCATTTCACGGGTTGATCTTATCCGAGCAAAAGAAGCCAGCGACAGACCACAAGACAGGATCGACGTCGATAAACTCAAGGAAGCCGAACAATTGGATACACTTTAATGAAAAATAAAATCTCATGACCGTTCTTAAATCCACCCTCCAATCCATTTGCAACGCGGCCTCCTTCAACAAGCACGAACTGGCTGCACCCCGCATGATCCTATGGCCGGATGAAGAAAGATTGTGGAGCTCGTGCATCACTCCGTTGCGGGCAAGCTATCCGGTCCTGTGGTCTCTGGGAGATTATTGTCCCGAACACGCTGTCGGACCGGCGGTCTGGCTCCGTTACCAGTTGGAAATGCAAAATGGAGAGGATATTCCGGTGATCTATCTTCCCGGCATCGACCGCTCCGCCTTCCGCAGTGCCGACCAATGTCCGAACCTGGCAAGGCATTTGTTCGCCCTGCAATTCCAGGGGCAATTCTGGACCCAGAAAAACGGGAAGAACTGGACGCCGTTCGCCTTTTTTTCCTCTGCGGACGGCGGGCTCGGGCTGGATGTCGCCGGTGATCTGGACACGAAGAAGGCAATCCAGGAAAGTCTGCCCAAGTTGTTGAACGTCGAACTGGATGCACTCAAAGGGCGCAGGCTGGAAGCAGGAGATTTTCGGGCCGTCATCAACCCGGACCCGGTGCGGTCGCTGTTGCGATGGATGGGTGATCCAGGCCGAATCAAACTGGAGATGGAAAAATCCGGATCGGAATGGGCCAGTTTCCGTGCGGTCTGCCGGGATGCCTATGGCTTTGATCCGGAAAAGGATGGCGCAATCACCGCAGCCGAAAAACTGACCAGCGGCAAGCCGGCGTGGGTGTTGGTCTGGAGACGCTACAAGGAGGCGCCGCGCACCTATCCAGGTATAAAAGAGCTGCTGTTTACCAGGGGGCAGATGCCCCTTTTTGAACAACGGAGTGAATACAAGCCTAACTGGAATCGCAGCGAGGAAGATCGTCTTGAAAAAGACCTGAATCAATTGTCGTCGATATCGCAAAAGGATGCCATCGCAAAAATCCAGATTTTGGCCGCAGAGCATGCCGAACGCTCTACCTGGGTCTGGGCAGCTCTGGGGGAATCTCCGCTGGCCATTGCCATCGGCTACTTGCAGGAGTTGACGGAGGTTGTCCAAACGTCTGGAAATCCTCCTACATGGAACGCATTGGCCGAGTACTACACAACGATCGGCTGGAAGGCCGACCGCAGCGTTTTGCGAACGCTGGACGCAGCCCGTTCCACCGCCACCACCCTTGCGGTGACTGCGGCCATCCGGGCGATTTATCTTCCGTGGCTCGAAAAATTTTCCATACTTGCCCAGGGGCTGGCTGCGACTTATCCTGTTACGGGGCCAGAGACCTGCCGCACCCTTTCTGCCGAGCAGGGCACGGTCTATGTTTTTGCCGACGGCCTGCGCATGGATCTGGCAAGGAGTCTCGAAGAAAGGCTTCTTGAATCCGGCCTTCTGGCTGAGGTTGCTTTTGGCTTCGACTGGTCGGCCATCCCCACGGTTACGGCAACCGCAAAACCTGCCTGGATGCCATTGGCCGAAAAACTGGGCGGACCGCTGGAAGGAACCGGATTTCAGTCCAAGGAGCAAAGCAGCGGCAAAACACTGGTTCATGCCCGCTTCAAGCAACTGCTGGCAGAGATCGGGATATCCTTTCTGGAATCGAACGATCTGGGATCACCTGCCGGGTGCGCCTGGACCGAGATTGGTTCTCTCGACACCTATGGCCATGACCAGGGCGCAAAGTTGGCCTGGCGAGTGGAAGAAGAGCTATCCGGTTTGCAGCAACGCATCGCTGAACTCCTTCAGGCCGGGTGGGCCAGAGTGAACGTCATCACGGACCACGGCTGGCTGCTTCTTCCGGGCGGGCTGCCCAAGTCCGAGTTGCCCAAACATCTCACCCAGTCCCGCTGGGGCCGCTGCGCCATCCCGGGCCCCGGCGCCCAGCACGGCTATCCAATGACATCATGGTTCTGGGATGCCGCCGAGGCGGTAGTACTTGCCCCCGGTGTATCGTGTTTCATGGACGGGATGGAATATGCCCATGGGGGGCTGACCTTGCAGGAAGCGTTGATTCCCACCCTGACGATATCCACCGGGCCAACGGGCGGCATCCGGTCGGTTGTCCTCAAAGAGATGAAGTGGTTGGGAATGCGGCTGAACGTGGTGTTGGAGGGAGTGCAGGGGCTTACCGTCGATATCCGCAGAAACGTTGCGGATGCCGCCGGCAGTCTTGCCGCAAAGCCGATGACCGGTGCGGCCGATGGCATAAAGATCAGCCTTCTGGTGGCGGATGACGAGGCGCTGGGTGCGGGCGCTTTCCTTGTGGTCATCGATCGAAACGGCCAATCCATTTTTAAACATCCGGTAGTCATTGGAGAAAACTGATATGCAGCTTGACGATCTGGACCAGATTGCCGCCAGGGCATTCGAGGGGTACCTCGTCCGAAAAGATCTGGTTCGCCAGTTCAAGGGGCAGTATCCGGTGCCCACCTATGTGGCCGAGTTTCTTCTCGGCCGATATTGCGCCAGTGTGGATGAGACCGAAATCCAGGAAGGGCTGGCCATCGTCCAACGGCAACTGGCCAGCCGAACGGTCCGGGCAGGCGAGGAAGAACTGTTCAAAGCCCGCGCCAAAGAGCAGGGCCGTGTAAAACTCATCGATCTGATCAAGGCCCGGCTGGATGCCAAAAACGATTGTTTCGTGGCGGAACTGCCCAGTGTCCGGCTAAATGATGTGCGTATCGCAGATGATCTGGTTCATACCCACGACCGCATGCTGACAGGGGGCTTTTACGCGGAGCTGGATCTTACCTACGATCCCAGCATTGCAGAAGAAAAAAGCGGGCGGCCTTTCGGCATCGAATCCCTGCGTGAAATCCAGCTCTCGAAGCGCGACGTGCTGGAAACCCTGTGCAAAGGCAGAACGCTGTTCACGTTCACGGAATGGCGGGACCTGCTTCTTCGCAGTGTGGGGCTGGAGCCGTCGGTACTCGGAGACCGCACCTGCGATGTCATGCTGCTGCGCATGGTGCCTTTCGTTGAAAACAATTACAATGCGGTGGAACTGGGTCCGCGCGGCACCGGCAAGAGCCACCTTTACCAGCAGGTGTCGCCCTATGCGCATCTGGTTTCAGGCGGCAAGGCCACCGTGGCCAGGATGTTCGTCAACAACGCCAATGGCCAGCGCGGCCTGGTCTGCCAATACGATGTGGTCTGCTTCGATGAGGTCTCCGGCATCTCCTTTGACCAGAAGGATGGCATCAACATCATGAAAGGATACATGGAATCGGGGGAATTCAGCCGGGGCAAGGAAAGCATTCGCGGGTTCGGCGGCATGGTCATGGTGGGAAACTTTGAAGTGGATGTTGAACACCAGCAGCGGATTGGCCATCTACTGGGGCCGCTTCCCCGGGAGATGCGCGATGACACGGCCTTTATGGATCGCATCCATGCCTATATTCCCGGCTGGAGTGTTCCCAAAGTAAACCGGGATCAGTTGACCGAACATTTTGGTCTGGTCAGCGATTTTTTGTCTTCATGCTGGAACCATCTGCGCTCCCAGAGCCGGGTCAATAAACTTCAGGGACGAATCATCTTCGGCGGGGCATTGAGTGGGCGCGACACATCCGCCACGCAAAAAACGATGAGCGGGCTGCTCAAACTGATGTTCCCCGATCCCGAAGCCGACATCCCGGACGACGCCATCGCGTGGGCCGCCAGGCTTGCGCTGGAATGCCGCCGAAGGGTAAAGGAACAACAAAAGCGTATCGGAGCCGCCGAATTCCGAAACACCCATTTCAGCTTCACCATGATTCCGGATGGGATGGAGCAATTTGTGTCCACACAAGAGCTTCATAGCGAAAACAGCATTGGCGGCGACCCGCTTCCGGCCGGCCAGGTATGGGCGATGTCGCCCGGCGGCACGGATGAGAATCCCGGACTTTTCCGCATCGAAGTGTCCGAAGGGCCGGGCAGCGGCGTGAAAATTCTCAACCAAAGCCCTCCGGGGCCGCTCAAAGAAAGTGTTCGCTGCGCCGAGCAGAACCTGTATGCCAGATCAAAGGAACTGGTCGGAGACCGCGATCCGCGTTCCCATGAATTCACCATCCAGTTCCGCGCCTTTGATGCCTGCAAGAGCGCTGCTGCAACGGGAATTCCCATCTTGATCGCCATGAGTTCCGCGCTGGTGGAGCGCAGCCTGGAAGGCGGACTTGTCATTGTCGGCGGACTCAATCTCGGGGGATCGATCGAACCGATTTACAATGCCGTCAGTATCATCGAGGTGGCTGCCGACAAAGGGGCGCAGACAATCCTCATGCCTGTTTCATCGCGCAGACAACTATTCGAACTGCCGGACGAGCTGGCCACCCGGGTTACGGTGGTGTATTACGCGGATGCAAAAGATGCCCTTCTTAAGGCGCTCAGTGAGTAAGAATGAGTGGGGTGTGCTGGAAATACGGATGGAATAAATAAAAAGGGTTACAGGTTGAACAACCTGTAACCCTTTATTATTATTTATGGTAGCGGGGGCTGGATTTGAACCAACGACCTTCGGGTTATGAGCCCGACGAGCTACCAGGCTGCTCCACCCCGCATCAATTGGAACAGAATATAAACCAACTGGCGCCAACTGTCAACAGAAACATCGGATTATTTTATCTATCTGATATTATGCTATATTTAATTATTGAAAAAGATGATACACAGGCTTTCTTCTGATATGCCAGATATCAATCAAATGACAGCTCATCCGGCCATTCGCGGACATGGCCGTCTTCCGGGCCTTTTTTGCAGGCATCGATGATGCCGCGGCCATCCCGGATCATTATATCTCGTCCGGGATCCACATTGTTGAAAAGTTTCCAGAGAATGAAGGAATTATCCCCGATGTTCACATTGCTGTCATAAAAAAGAATCAGGTTAAAGGGCGGCAGGATATCGGCGTTCAGGAGCCGATCGATGAAAAAGGCGCTGGAGAGCCCCGGCTTTTTTTCAATCTTCAGAATCAGAATCCGGTTGCGGCGATTTATATCGCTTTTAAGGATGCGTAGCGATAAAATGCCATTACAATCAGCCTGAATGCCGGAAAGAAGACCTTCTTCGGTAAAAGCTCCAGGCGCGGCGACGGGCAGTGGGGGATTTCGCAAGGGCTCTCCGCTGATCCGGCCGGTTAAATCGATGCCAATCTTGTTTCCGAAATTGGCAAACGGTGAGGAATGGTCCAGCACATCCAGAACCCCCTGGGCGTTCATGATGTCGGTCGTCATATCGAAATTATCCACAATCTGCCGCATCACCTGACCCGGATCTTTGGGATCGATGGTTTCATCCACCACGACAATGGCTTTGCAAAAGCTCATCTGACCCTGTCCCCAGAGGCCGGAAATGACTTTTTGTGCATGTCGGGGATATTCTTTTTTGATGGAAACGATGACGATATTGTGAAAAACCCCTTCCCAGGGAAGCCAGTAGTCCGTAATCTCCGGAAAGACGGTTTGAAGCAGGGGAAGAAAAAGCCGCTCTGTCGCCTTGGCCAGATAACAGTCCTCCATGGGCGGCCGGCCCACGAGCGTTGCGCAGTAAACCGGAGATTTCCGGTGGGTGATGGCCGTAACATGAAAAACAGGATAGTCATCAGCCAGGGAATAATAGCCGGTATGGTCTCCGAACGGGCCTTCCCTCCGCAGTTCATAAGGGTCCACAAAGCCTTCCAGAACGAATTCAGCTTCAGCCGGAACCTCCAGATCACAGGTGATGCACCGGGCCATGGCAACCGGGGCATTGCGGATAAATCCGGCCAGAATCATTTCATCCACATTCCGGGGCATGGGGGCCGTGGCCGCGTAAATGGCGGCCGGGTCAGCGCCGATGGCGACCGCAACAGGCATTCGCTTGCCTGCTTTTCGGTATTCATTGAAATAATTGGATCCGTCTTTATGAATGTGCCAGTGCATTCCCGTGGTCTGCCGGTCGAAGACCTGCATCCGATACATGCCCACATTGCGTTTTCCGGTGGAAAGGCTTTGGGTGACAACCATCGGCAGGGTGATGAACCGGCCGGCATCCTGGGGCCAGCAGTGCAGGATCGGCAGTTGAAAGAGGTTGATGTCTTCACCTTTTAGAACCACCTGCTGGCAGGGAGGAATCTTGGCGCGGCTTTTCCGGGGAAAGAACCGCGATACGGAAAAAGCCGTAGTCAGCATGCCCAGCATATCCCGCAGATCCCTGGGAGGCGACATGTGGATGATTTCCCGAATCCGGTCCCCAAGATGATCGAGGCTGTCGACGCCGAGTGCCAGGCAGATGCGCCGGGAGCTGCCGAAAAGATTGGTGGCGACCGGAAACGGCGAGTCCTTGACGTTTTCAAAGAACAGGGCCTTTCCGCCACCGGGGCTTTTAGATTCGGCATCAGTCAGTTTGCTGATCTCAAGAACCGCAGATACGGGATGGGAAACGGTGATGATCTCGCCTTCTTTTCTCAGGGTCTGAATGAACTCGCCAAGATTGGCATAATGTGATGTTTTCATGATATTTCCTTTCAGAGATCAGTCGCCGCTCCATTCGGCGGCCAGGTCATGAGAAATCCCCAGATGATCCAGAACCCGGCCGATCGTGGCATTGACAATGTCCCGAACGCTTTCGGGCCGGTGATAAAAAGCGGGGACCGGAGGGTGCAGCACAGCGCCGGCTCGCGCCACCTTCAGCATGTTTTCGAGGTGAATGGGGCTGAGTGGAGTTTCGCGCGGCAGCAGAATGAGCGGCCGTTTTTCCTTCAGGCACACGTCGGCGGCGCGGACCACGAGATTGTCTGCAAATCCGGCGGCAATGGCGGCCAATGTTTTCATGGAACACGGCGCAATGACCATGCCGGCATGCCGAAAAGAGCCGCTGGCCGGCGGAGCGAACAGATTGTCGGCTGAATATTCCTTCAACAACGAAGATTCATGTGGAACCAGTTCGAATTCAGACTCCAGAAAAGGCAGCATCGGGCCAGTAAAGCCCAGTTCATGGGCCATGACTTTCCGGCCGTAGTCCGATACGACCAAATGGACTTCAACCGGCCGCCGCAACAGCTCTGCAAGCAGCACCGCGCCGTATATGGCGCCGGATGCGCCGGTAATCGCCACGATCATTTTATTAGAGGGCATAGGACATCTCCCGTTTATCTTTGCGCTCTTCGCGCCTTTGCGGTGAAATAATACTGGAGGCTTTGATCATCTTTTCAATAGCGCATCTCCCAGAATCCCCAGAAACAGGAGAATGGAAATGGCGCTGTTGGCATGGAAAAACGCCAGCTCGATATGGGCCAGGTCATGGGGACGGATCACCCGGTGTTGAAAGATCAGGAGCCCACTGATGATCACGAGAGCGGCCAAATAGACCATCCCCAGATCGAATACGATAAACAGAGCCACCAGCGAGAGGAATGTCGCCACATGCAGCAGCGATGAAATATGAAAGGCGGTCTTTGCGCCGAGTCGTGAGGGAATGGAATACAGGCCGATTTCCCTGTCGAACTCCATATCCTGACAGGCGTACAGAATATCGAATCCGGCAATGTAGGTTAGCAGTCCGAGGCATAGGATGAGAATCGCGGGTTGAAAGCCTCCGGTGATAGCGATCCAAGCTCCCAGCGGAGCCATGGAAATGCTGAATCCAAGGTAAATATGAGAAAAGGATGTGAATCGTTTGGTGTAGGAATAAAAAAACAGAATCCCCAGAACCGGTATGGAGAGCCAGAAACACAGACGGCTGATCATGGCGGAAGCAATGATGAATCCCAGGGAAAAACCGGATATAAACAAGATGGCCGACAGCGAGGAGACGGTTCCGGAGGGGATGTGGCGGTCTGCGGTTCGCGGATTGAGTCGGTCGAAGCGGGCATCCACGATCCGGTTGAACCCCATGGCTGCCGATCGGGCACTGACCATGGCAACCAGAATCCAGAAAAATGCGCCAAAAGAGACCGCATGGTTCCGGTGCGCCAGGACAACAGCGGACAGAGCAAAAGGTAGCGCAAATACCGTATGGCTGAATTTGATCATGTGGCCGAAATCCATGATCTGCCGGGCCAAGGTGGAAGCGGCGCCGTCGGCTTCAGCTCTGCCGGATTCCTGAAAGTTCCAGGCGCAGATGTTCTGCTCGAGGTAGTTGAAAAACGCATACAGCAGGACCCCAAGAAGGCTCATGCCGATGATGCCGATAAACATCTGCACATAATCGAACCGGCCCCAGGCATCCATGATGTAAAAGCCCAGTCCGGCTGCAGTGGCAAAAGACTCGACGAAAAAGAGTACGGCAATGCCGGTTCCGGTGCCGATGCGAAGGGCCGTAAATCCTTGGGGAAGGCTGGCCGGGATCACGACGTGAAAAAGAGATTGAAACCCGGTGCCGCCAATGGACCGAAAGGACTGAATGTATTTGTCATCCAGCCTCAGCACGCTGTCTCGGGTGGCCACAACAATCTGATAGCCCATGATCAGAGCGATCATGAGGATTTTGGGGGTATCTCCCAGGCCGAAGAGAATCAGGAAAATGGGAAGCAGCACGATTTTTGGTACCGGATAGGTTAAAAACAGGATCGGGGAAAGCAGCCGGTCAGCGGCTCGGGAATATCCCAGCAGAATGCCAAGCGGAAATCCCGCCACCCAGGCCAGTGCCATGGCCGCAGATACCCGAAAAGCGCTGACGCCGAAATGCTTCCAGAAGAGAGCGGTTTTCAGCGCTTCTCCAAAGGCGGCAAAAGCCTGTTCAGGAGGCGGCAGCATGACCGAGGATAGCCCCAGGGAGAAAAGTTTCCAGCATAGGACAAGCAGCAGGGCGGACAGAATGTAGCGGACGGCCTTCATGTTTCAGCTTTCCAGTATCTGGCGGACTTCTTTGATTTTAAGGAAATAGGCGTCGCTCAACCGAAAATTCTCCATGCTGTGGCAGGGATTGTCCACCATGGCCCGGACCCGGCCCGGCCGGTTCCGGAGTACGAGGATGAATCGGCCCAGAAAAACGGCCTCTTCGACACTGTGGGTGACGATGATAAAAGTTAAGTTTTTTTTCCGCCACATGTCTTTCAGTACGATCTGAAGATGTTCGCGGGTGATGGCATCTAAAGATGAAAAAGGCTCATCCATCAGCAGGATGTCCGGTTCCATGGCAATGGCTCTGGCAATGGCGACCCGCTGCTTTTGTCCGCCGCTCAACTGAACCGGGTAGTAGTGAGCATATGGAGTCAGATCCAGCTCCGATAGCAGTTGCTTGGTTTTGACAGCCAGAAGTTCGGCAGGAACTTTTTGAATCTTCATGCCGAGGGCCAGATTTTCGGCAAGAGTTTTCCAGGGAAAGAGACCGTAGTCCTGCAGAATGATCGAAATTTTGGCCGGACGGTTCTGGTTTCCTTGAAGGGAGAGACTGCCGGATGTCGCCGGAATCAGTCCGGCCAGAATGCTAAGCAGCGTGGTTTTGCCGCACCCGGAAGGGCCGATGACAGCCAGTGCTTCTCCGGCATTCAGGCAAAACGAGATATCCTCGAGAACGGCGGATTCCGCATTGTCAAATTTCTTGGTCAGGCCATTAATTTCTATCATTAACCATGCATGAAAGCCCCAAGCTTTCATCTCCAATTATGGCCGTGATTGCAATCTTCGGGTCGGCTCTCTCCTGACCTCCCTCCGCTGAGGGGGAGGCTATTTTTAGGGTAAAACCTACCGGTCGGCTATAACCATATCGGCATAGGGAATCCGTGTTTTGATCAGGCTGTTTTTCACCAGCCAGTCCTGTACCGCCAGCACATCCGCTTCGGCCGGAAGACCGCCTGCCGGAAAAACAGGAACCGGATATTTGTCTTTTACATCCTGGGGAAACTGGGTTTTTGTGATCAGAATCTCTTTGAATTCGGATGGGTTTGCGTTGATCCTGTTCACCGCCGTATGGTATGCGCGTAAAAATCCCGGAATCAGGGCTGTGACGGCAGTCCTGTTTTTCAGGTTGACGGCCAGAACCGTCAGGGCTGTGTTCAGATTCCGGTCATCCATGATTACTTTCGATCCACGGGTTTCGGCCAGAGTCAGAAGCGGTTCCGGCAGCAGCGCAGCCGTCACTTGTCCGGACAGAAGCATTTGTAGGCGGATGGGGATTTTTTTGATTTCTTGTTTGGAGACATCCCCGGGGGGCATGTTCCGGGCGCTCAACATTCGATCCAGAAGATATTCGATGACTGTTGCGCTCGAAATGGCCACATCCTTTCCCTGAATGCCAGCCATGTCCGTTATTCCGGACCCGGGTGCAATGGCAATGCCGAACATCCGGCACTGGGGATGGGTGTGAAAGGCGGTAGCAATGATCTTGAGCTGCTCGCCGCTCTGTATCAGAAGCACCGTGTTTAAAATATCTCCGAAATAGCCGTCCAGCCTGCCGGACTGAAGTGCGGCGTCCCGCTCCAGCGCGCTTTGGAAGCTGATCAATTCCAGATCGATGCCTTCTTTTTCGAAAAGCCCGGTTTCTTTGCCGACCAGAAGCGGCAGGACATCCACAACCGGCAGAATGCCGAATTCGAGTTTTTCCACCGCAAAAGATATGACAGGAAATGCCATCTGAAATAAAATAAGCAGAAAAAACAATTTCTTTAATAAGTTATGCATAACTCCACACAAATAGGGTAAAAATTCACACCCGTTCCAACGAAAGTACGCCGTTAAGTATGATTATGCCAGAATCATCGCTCAAAGTCCATGATCCTGAAGGCTCTGGATGACGGTTTCGATCTGCCGGTAATTCCTGTGGATGTCATGTGACGAACGAACATGCCGGACTGCTGCTTCACCCATTTTCCGTCGCAGTGGTTCATCATTCAGAAGGCGACAGATGGCATCCGTAAATGCCGGCATGTCAAACAACGGTGTGAGAAATCCGCTGACCCTGTCTTGTACCACTTCCGGAATGCCCCCGTTATGAAAGGCAACCACCGGAAGGCCGCAGGACTGGGCTTCGAGGTACACCATGCCGAGTGTTTCACGGATTCCCGGAAAAACGAAGATATCGGCAGCACTGTAGTATCGATACATATCGTCACGCGATATTTTTCCAATAAAACGGACGTGTCCGGAAAGCAGTGATCCGGCAAGCGATTGAAGAATGTTTCTGTCTTTTCCATCTCCGGCGATAACAAGGTGAACAGGCTTCCCCTGGCTGTTGAGTTCTGCGCAGGCGTTGATCGTCCAGATCAGCCCTTCGGTTTTGACGCCCGGGCGAAACATGGCAGCCGTAAGCACCACCGGAACATTCTCCGGAATATTCCAGGCATGTCGCAGCTCCGTACGGGCGCCGGCGTCAAAAGTGAACTGCCGGGGATCAATCCCTGGTGCGACGTAGGTCAGGCGATCACTTGGGATCAGGCGCCTTAGATTCAGCAGATCTTCTTTGCGGTTGGAAAAAATATGGTTTGCCTGCATCAGGGAGTGGCGGTTCAGTAAAAATCCGGGCAAGGTTTTGATGTTTTTCCGGCGCTTGGTTGAATAGATGCCCTGAAAGACGACATAAGGGATGGACAGCTTTCTGCTAACCCAGGGGCCGATCAGATCCGGAGATTTATAATAGGCATGGTAGGTCAGCCAGAGGCCGGATCTGGCATGGCGGAGCATTCGCAGCGCACGGAGCCTGTCTCTGATAACCAGGGGCCACAGCCATGGTTTCCAGAATATCCACCGGGCCCGTACCCGGCTGGGGTGAAGTACCCGGTGGCCGCCATCTTTCAGAAAATCCTGCAGACCGGTGGCAATGGTCAGGTCTCCGGATGGCATATGAAATCCAAGTGGTTTGAAAGGGGTATAATAACCGATGGTTGTCATCGTTGATTTATCCTTGTTCGAGCCTCTTTCATCGTTTCGGCTGTCTCGAAAAGCGCCTGGATGTAAAGACCCGCCAGATCATCGATGAGGCAGCGGTTGTTGAAATACCGGGTTACCTTATCCTTGGCGGCGGCAATCATTTCCTGTCTGAGACTATCATCCGTCAATGACTGGAACATGGCATCCGCAAGTGCCTCGGGATTGCCAGGCTCCACCAGAAGGCCGGTTTTGCCGCTCTCAATGAGTTCCGGGATTGCTGAGACCCGGGTGGCGACCACGGGAACCCCCATGGCCATGCTTTCGATGCAGACATTGGGAATGCCATCCCGGTCGCCGTTGGCGGCAATCTCGCACCCCAGGACAAAAAGATCCGCCTGTTCATATTGCCGGATGACTTCATCGTGCGGCTGTGTTCCCATCCACTGGATGAAGGGTTCCAAACCCAGATTCCGCGCCAGTTTGTGAAGCGAATCCCGATCTTCTCCATCTCCGATCAGGGTGTGATGAAAATGAATTCCCCGGTCGTGCAGAATTCTTAGCGCTTTGAAAACAGTGGGGAGGCCTTTTTTGGCGGTCATCCGGGAGACGCTCAGAATGCGGTAAGGCGGCGAAGTCAAGGCCCGTGGATGCCTGCCGGAAAAAAGGCCGATATCGATGCCGTGATAAATGCGAAAAACAGATGGTGATGGATTGCCGGAAATCCGTGTCAGGTAACGCCGGTTGTATTCGGTACAGGTGACCACAAAAGCGGCATGGGCCATTTTTTCACGGAGCTGAGCCGGGTCCGATGTGTAAATATCTTTGGCATGGGCTGTAAAGCTGAAGGGGATACCGGAAAGGATGCTTGCAAAAAATGCCACAGATGTTGGTGAATGGGCGAAATGCGCGTGAAAATGCGTGATGCGGCTGCCGGCAAGGAGTTTGTTGACCAGATACCCGGCCTGAAACAAATGCTTGAACGTAGCGGATTTGTGCGTGCGTAAAAAACGGCGGAACGCGGTTTGCAATGCAACGGCAAAGCGCCGGGGCTGTTTTACCGCTGTCATCAACGTATGCGGCAGAAGCTGCGGCAGGGAGGTTAGAAAAGTTTCCGGCAGATAGTCCACGGCTGCCTTGATTCGGCCGACACTGGGATGAAAAAAACTTTCCCTGGGCTGGCGCATCGACAAAATGTGGAGATTTAGGCCCTGTTCTTCCAGAAGCAGGATTTCATTGGAGATAAATGTTTCAGAAATCCGGGGATAGCCTTTCAGGATCATCCCCAGCACAGGTGTTGGCCGGCTCAATCGTCTGAAGTCCTGAACATATCCAGCCTCTCCCGCATGGCTTTCAGGCCGGTCAACTGAAAGCTATTGATGGCTTTCTGGTAGGATTCCGGATGATCCAGAAGGTTCATGATGCGGGTGCGAAGAAGCTGGGGAGACACGGAATTCCAGGGAATGTAATCCACGAGATTCTGGCCGTGAAGGGCTTTTGCCCGGATCAACTGTTCCTTGCGGGGAGTTTCCCGGGGAATGACCAAAGAGATGGTTCCCTGAGAAAGGATTTCACAGACGGTATTATAGCCGCCCATGGTCACCACGATATCTGCGGCGGCCATGATTTCCTCCATCCGCTGGTAAAACTCCCAGGTGCGGATTCCCAGGTTTTTGGCTCGTGAAAAAATGTCTTCCCTTTCGTGTTTGGGCATGAACGGGCCGGTGATCAGAATGCTTTTAAAAGGAGGGTGTCGGGGCGAGTCTTCCAGCATGGTCAGAAAATGATCCATGACCGCATGCCCGTCTCCGCCGCCGCCGGTGGTGACCAGAACCAGCTTGTCATCCGTCTTGATGGCATACTTTTTCTTGATTCGGGCAATGGCGTCCTTACCTGGAATTTTTCGGGGGATATATCCGGTAAAATACATTTTGCGACTGACGGAATCCGGCATGTCATATTCGGTGACGGGATCGTACAGCTCCTGATTTCCATAAATCCAGATCTCGCTGTATAGCTCATCCAGAATTTGATAGACGCCTTTTTTCTTCCAGTCGTTTCGGACAATTTCCGCATCATCCATGATGTCCCGAAGGCCTAGTATGGTGCGGGTGTTGGGAAGGCATCGCCGCAGCCACTGGAGGGTGGGCAGCACTTCTTTTTTAAGCCCCAGGGGTTCTTTGTCCACAATGAGCAGATGGGGCCGGAAGGTCTGGGCGGTTGCAGTGATGATGTTGGTTCGGATATCCACGGCATGCTGCGGGTTGATTTTGATGGACAGGGGAAGGTATTCGTCATTGGTTTTTTTGATCATGCCCGGAATGCGCACAAAATCGACCTGCTCGGGAAAGGAAAAGCGGCCAGCGATGGGAGAACCCGTCAAGATCAGCACATTGACATCCGGGCCCGCCAGATGGGACGCGATGGCCATGGTGCGCCGAATATGGCCCAGCCCATAAGTGTCATGGGAATACATGAGAATGTTGTAAGTTGAGTTCAGACCCATTCAATTACCGTTTGCTGTCAGCACGACAAAACGATTGTTTTCTATCACAGATTGCCGGGAAATGACACAAGAAATTCGGGATACCCGTCATCCGCAGCATTTCTTGAATTTTTTTCCGCTTCCGCAAGAGCAGGGATCGTTCCGGCCGGTTTTGGGGGTCGGACGGATAAACTGTTTGGGTTTGGGCGGCCCACCATCCCAGAAAAACCAGGTTCCGTTTTCTTTTTTGAATTCCGCCAGTTCATGATGGCTGACCCGTTCGTCGTTTTCAGTATATTCCGCGATGAATTCAACGGTGCCGGCCGAATCTTCGCTGCCGCCGCCGATGATGTTCAGAATGTTCAGTCCATGCCACACGGACTTCTGCGCCCACTGCCGGATATTGGTTTCCGAATCCTGATTTCTCTGATTCGGATGGGTGGTGCGGAGGATATAATCCACTTCACAACGGGTGTATGCGGTATAGCGGGACCGCATCAACGCTTCTGCGGTCGGTACGGGGTTGACTCCCAGAATGAACGGTTCACAGCATTCGCTGTATGGCTGCGAGGCGCCGCAAGGGCAAGATTCCATGTGTCACTCCTTTAATCTGTCTGATTGAATGGTTCAGTTGTTGATCGATATCCGGAAAAGCCGGCAGGTATTGGCCCACAGGGCATCCGCCAGTTGATCCAATTCTTCGTTTCGGACTTCGGCCAGTTTGAGCAGGACGGAGCGGACAAAGGCCGGCTCATTTCTGCGGAAATGGTTTTTTTCCGGCGCCGGCGTCAGGTACGGCGCATCCGTTTCGATCAGGATGCGATCCTGCGGGATGTCCGGCACGATGTTTCTAAGCTCCGCTCCGCGGCTTTGTATGGTTAAAATGCCGGTGATGCCGATGGAATACCCCATGTCCAGATACTGCATCAGCTCAGAGCGGGTTCCGCTGAAACAGTGGATGACGCCGTTTCCGGGATGTCTGTGGTATTGTTTCAGGATTTCCAGCAGTCTCCCGCCGCTTTCCCGTTCATGAAATATAACCGGCAGATTCAGGGTATCGGCCATATCCAGTTGCCGAATCAGGCATTTTTCCTGAACAGGCCGGGGAGAATGCATTCGGTTGAAATCGAGACCAATTTCACCCCAGGCCAAAACCCTGGGGTTATCTGAAAGAATGACAAGTGCATCCATGCCGGCTTCATCAGCTTGCGAGGCATCATGGGGATGGAAGCCTACAGATGCAAAAATTGCCTCGTGGCTTTCAGCCAGCGCCACGGCCTTTTTTGAAGTTTTCAGATTGATGCCGGCGATCATCATGGCCAATACGCCGGCATTTCGGGCACGTTCCAAAACAGATTCAAAATCCGGGTTATAAACACTGTCATCGAGGTGACAGTGGCTGTCAAACAGTTTCATGAGGGGCCTCTTTCGAATTTTTTCATGGCCAGAGTTGCGATTCGGGTCAGATTGGGACTTTCCGATGGCTGGAGCTGCGCCAGGGAGCGGTTCAGGGTTCTGAGAGCCGCCGGAATATAGACAGCAAAGCCGGATTTGCCCTTGACCCGCGTCAGATACCCAAAAGCCCCCAGAATCTGGAGATTTCGGGTGATCCGGCAATACCGGTATGCACGGGTGAAAGAAACAGGATCGAGAGAAACCTTGTGGGAAAGTTCCTGGATGCAGAATGCCAGTAATCCGTTCTGAATATCCGGATCAAGGTCCACATAGGGGTCGATCAGCAGGGATGCCAGATCATATTGGATGGGGCCGATCCGGCCGCCCTGAAAATCGATGGCATACAGGCGGCGGTTCTTCACCATGATATTTCGAGACTGAAAATCGCGGTGCATGAATCCATGCATCGCTCCGTTCAGCGCCCGGTCGGCCAGTCCGTCGAACTCATCCGCCAGATCCGCAAAATGAATGCCGAGGTTCAGGTAACCGTTTAGAAATGCCTCGACAAAATACCGGCATTCTTTTTCAAGAATCACGGACTTGTCATAATATGGGGTCTGCCAGGTCCAGGAAAGATCGAAACCAGAGGCGCCGTCAAGCGAAAGGGCAATCAGCAACCGGACCGCTTCACGGTACCAGTCAAGAATACAGGAAGGCGTCTGGGAATTTTGCACGACAGACTGCAAATGGATATCCCCAAGGTCTTCGACAATGACGAGTCCGGAAAATGAATCGGCCGCAACAATCCGGGGAACGGAAATCCCTTTATCGTAAAGATGCCTGCCGATGGACGTAAAGGCGCAGCATTCGCTGCGAATATCCGGCTGGCTGTGAATGCCGTGGTCTGCGATAACCACCGTGCAGCAGGGCGATGTGGCCCGGTACCACACTCTGTCGGACCCGTCTCCGGCAATGCGCGCCAGTACCGGCGGGTCTGAAGATGCATCGGAAAAAGCCAGGGGCAAAAGTTGATCCAGCACCGCCGCCTGATACTGGCGGGGGGTGCCGATATCCTTCCAGTAGCGGTTCTCCGGAATAAATGCCTGAAGGGTCATCCCGTTATCGCGCAAGGTTCGGTACAGGTCGATGCTGGTGGTAAACGGAACATCCGGTATCCATTTCAGCACCTGCGGGTCGATGACCTGAATGCCGGTAAACGTGAGTTTCCTGACGGAACGCCCGCCGGCCTGCGGCGGTGTGGGGGTCGTTGGATCAGGATTTGGCGCACAATCATCGAATCCGATGACGGAACCGCCGCCATCCACGACCACCGTGTTAATTTCCGGAAAATCGTGAAGCACCAGGGTGACCGGATGGGGGTGCTGCCGATGAAAATCGTAAACAGTTTTTAAATCGATATTCGTTACAATATCTCCGTTGATGACGATGAATGCATCCTGATCCCAGAAATCATGGATATTGCGAATCGCGCCTCCGGTACCTAGTATCCGAGGTTCATGGCAGGTCCGAACGGAAATGGCATAGCGCTGGGTCTTTATAAAAGCTTCGATATCCCGATGTCGGTGATGGGTATTGATCATGATAGCCCGGCACCCGGCCTGAATCAGACTTTGAATGATTCTGTCGAGCAGCGGTTTTCCGTTGATGGGAAACAGCGGTTTGGGAATATGCTGCGTATGCGGAAGCAGGCGCGTGCCCAGACCCGCGCATAATATGAGTGCTTTCATAAAGTCAGATCAGGAGAGTCGATGGCGGATATCCTGTTGTTTTCAGGAGGACAGAATTCGCAGGTATTGTTGAATGGCATTGGCATAGATTTCGATCTGTTCTTTGTCTTCGGATCCGGAGATGCCGTGGGTGATGAAAAAGTCTTCGGCGTTTTTGTAGTTGATTTTGGACAATGCCTCCTTATGCCCGATTTCGCGGCGTTTGTACATCCGGTTGCCCCGAGAGAGTATTTTTCGGGCGCGGCTGTCGGCATCCACGGTATTTTTGGGGTATCGCATGAAGAAATTCAGCACAACCCAGTAGGATTCAAAATAGGTCTGGATGAATCTGGCAAACAGTCTGAGCTTCCGGAATCCCACAGATGTGATGTTGTAGGTCTCCGGCAGCAGGGGATGCGGAATGATGATGGCGTCGTCAATAAAAGCTTTCAGGGATTTGCGGACGTAATAATCCGGTGTTTTGTCCACATCATAGGCGAATTCATTTTTAAAGAAATTCCGCAGAAAGTCATATCCGGGTTGAATGTCTGCAGCGGAGAACTGAAAGGCGTCTCTGTCCAGGATCGTCAGGGCTGTAAAAACGGCGGGAATGAAGAAAATGATGCAGTTGTTTTTATAGTATTCGAGAATGGGCCGCTTGGCGACAACCACTTTATACTCGATTCTGGAATAGGTCTGGCTTTGCTCGCCGGAGAAGCGTTCCACAAATTTGCGTTGCACGTATGCATCCAATACCTGCTGAATTGCATTGCCGGAATCCATCATCAGCGTATCGGCCAGCTTCGCCCCGGAGGCATACAGATAACTCAGATAAATTTCAATGTCGCGAGACAGGTCATCGAAGGAAAACCGTTTCTGGGAGATGTTCAGCAGGGAGGCGGCCGCCAGTGCATGCGGGGTGACGACCGATACGCTGTCGATGGCATTCAGTATCCTGAATCCCAGATTACGGCAGAGTTCATTGGTCTGTTTGGATGTCATGTCCTGAATCGGTAAGCCGTTCTGGGCCAGAAGGCTGTTTAAAGATATCGGCTCATGAAAATTGATATAGATCCGTCCGTATCGTTTTTTCAGAAGTTTTCTGGCCTGGATCACCTGCATGAAATTTTCGGGTTTTTTCTGCCCGCCTTCCAGTTCATGCAGGTAGGCGCCTTCTTCCAGAACCCGGTCGTAGCCAACATAGATCGGAACAAAAGTTAAATCTTTGCAGGCGCCCTGTTTGAAAGAATCCAGCAGAATGGATAAAAGCCCCAGCTTCGGCAGAATGAGTTTGCCGGTTCGGCTTCTGCCGCCTTCGATAAAAAATTCAATATTGAATCCGTCTTCAAGCAGTTTCAAAATATATTCGGAAAATACTTTCGAATATAGAACCGCCCCTTTGAACGTTCTTCGGATGAAAAAAGCGCCGCATCCCCGGAACATGGGTCCGATGGGCCAGAAGGACAGATTTTTTCCGGCTGCGATCAGGGGGCAGGGCATATTGTTCAGATGCATCAGATAAGACAGAATCAAATAATCGATATGGCTTTTGTGACAGGGAATAAAAATGAGCGGGCCTTTTAGAGAGGCGGTTTTGACCCGGTTCAACCCCTCGGTGTCGAGCGTGACGCCGTCGAACATGATTTGAACGATCCAGCCGACCATCTTGGCGGCAAAGCTGATCACGGAAGGGTTATACCTGGCGGCGATTTCATCGAGATGCTCACTGGCCTGTCTGTGAATTTTATGAAGGGGGATGTTTTTCACCTGAGCATGGTGATCCATATAATTTCTAAGGCGCTCATGGGTTAAAATGGATTCTTTAAGTTCTTCGGGAGATTTCAGAACCGGCCCGATGGTGCTGACCCGATGCCGGTTGATCTGAAACAGCAGTCGCTTGCGAAGCAGCATGGACAGATCCTGAGGGGATTTTCCCTGAAGGTCGCTCTGGTTGAGAAACCACTGCAAATTCAGGGGCTCGGAGACTTCGACAAAGAGTTTACCCGGATTTTTGAACAGGGCGATCAGCCGCCTGATTCTTCCGGGATTGATTTCCGTGCCAAACATCATATCCAGGAGGCTTGAAGTCGAGCGATCCGGAAATTTACTGAAAAACATGACCAGTGGGACGATGACGATCGGTTTTTCCCAGGTCTGCTGAATGTCAACCAAATGCCGGACAGGATCTGTTTTGGCTTTTACGAACCTTCGGTAAAACCCCTGTTCTTCCACCAGTGAGACCAGTGCGGACGACCCTGTCGCCATTTTATCGCGGATATAGCCGCAGAGATACGGATTCGGCCAGGCAAAACGGCGGAAAAAATAATCCAGATGGAAGACAACGATGCGGATGACCCGCATCAAGGGCTGCCAAATGAATATCCGGTAATCACACCCGATTTCAGGCATGTTCAGGTTCAATTGACGAAAGCGGGTGTAATAAAACAGCCATTCAAAATAGCTTTTGGTTTTATGGACATAAACGATGACCGCATCTTCGGGAAGCTGGCCGAGGGATTTGATCTGGTCATCGTTCATCCGGATTCCGGAATAAAAAAGCTTTAAAATGCCAAATGTGACAAAACCGATTTTTCGGGGCAGGAAGCAGGAAAAGTACTGGGGTTTGCCTTGGAGTATCCAGTCGATGCAGCGACGATAGCTTGTTTTCAAGGCTGAAACTATTTTCATATGCACACCCTGCCGATAGAAGTTGATTTGAATATGATACTTACTGAATTAAAATAACAAAGGCGGATTTTCATTGCAATATTTAAATCCCCCGTATAAATATATCAGCACGGCTATAGACATTCAGAAAAATAATTTCGCTGCGTTATCGCTCGGAGATATATGACAGTATGATCTCCTCCTTGCTGCATTGCGAAATGAATTTTTTGAAAGTCCGTATAGGAAAGAAATCATTTTTATTGTCAGGGGTCAACCCCTAAAACATAATTATAAATGTTTACGGATTCAAATAATGGCGTGAATACACACTGCTCACAAGGAGGCGCTGGATGGAAAAACAGGATGTTGTAAATATTGCTGAAGGGTTAAGGCTCATTGAAATGGGTGTTGAAAAAATTCAGAGTGTAATGCGCGAAAAGAAAATCAAGTCGCTGAAGGATATTGCTGCCGAACTCATCCCTTTTTTCAAGGAAGACGATCATGATTTAACAGATATGGTTATCAACCGCCTGAAAAAATAGGAAATAGGTGTTACCCATGTTGACGCCGCAACAGATCAAGGAAATTATTTTAAAGGAGCTTCCTGCAATATTGGAAAAAGACCCGGAAGTACACCGGTTTTTTTTGCAGCTTTCGCGCCGGCATTTTGCAGATAAAGCCCAGACAGAAGACCGCTTTGACCGTGTCCTTGATGAGCTGCGACGCGACCGTGAAGGACAAAGCCAGAAGTGGGAAGCGCAGGAACAGAAGTGGGAAGCGCAGGAACGGAAGTGGGAAGCCAATCAGCAGGTCATCAGTGAAATGCTGGCAGATATCCGATCGCTGGCCAGGAAGCACGACAGCACTATCGGGGCGTTGGGCGCGCGATGGGGTTTGCATACTGAACAGGCTTTCCGCAATGCTCTGAAAGGCATTCTGGAAAAATTTGCCGGCGTTGAGGTTCTGAATGTCACAGAATATGATGATGCAGGGGTCGTATTCGGCCGTCCGGATCAGATCGAATTGGATATTATTATCAAAAACGGGATATTGATCATTGCAGAGATCAAATCATCGATGAGTAAACCCGAGATGTACATTTTCGAACGGAAGGTACGTTTCTATGAAGAGCATCATCATCGCAAGGCATCCGAGATGATCGTCATTTCTCCGATGGTGGCCCCGAATGCGATACCGGTAGCGGAAAAGCTGGGACTCCGGATATACAGTTCAGCAGAAGATGTTGAGTTGTAAAAGTAATTATATGCGTTTTTCTTCCAGACCTCTTTAAAAACGAGTCAATTTCCGTTAAAATTATGGACAAAATCAGCCATATTATTTCTGTTCATCTACATCATATGGTGTTTTATTGATTAATAGCATCAATATATAGGTGCTTTGGTGGCTGTAAGAAATTTAAAATGTCCAATACAGA
>CAJBLH010000200.1 GCA_903953895.1 uncultured Desulfobacteraceae bacterium
ATGTTTGCCCTGCTGATCGCTCTGGTCTGCCTGCTTTCCATGCGGGAATACTTTCAAATGGCCCTCAACAAAAATGCCGGCGGTATTTACCCGCCACTGACCATGTTGGGATATGTCTTGGGGGTGTCCATCATCTGGGCTGCCTATTCCAATTCAGCATCGTTCATTCTGGCGATCATCACGGCCAATTTTCTGTTATGCGGTTTTTTTTTACTGCCCCGATACAAAACCGATCCTTCCATCGTCGGTGCGGTTGCCATGCAGGTTCAGGGGATGGTGTATATCCCGGTTCTGATTTCCGGATTAGTCCGTATCCGGAATACGGAGGCCGGAATTCTGTGGATATTTTTTCTTCTGGCGATCGTGTTTGCAGGAGATATCGGGGCCTATTATGCGGGTTCCTATCTGGGCCGCCACAAACTCTGTCCGTCGGTCAGCCCCAATAAAACCATCGAAGGCTCCATCGGCGGGCTCTGCGCCAATCTGCTGATCGGCGGGATCATCAAGGCCATGTTTCTCCCCGCACTTCCCTGGACGGCATCCCTGGCCATGTTTTTGTTTATCGGTGCGTCCGGGCAGATCGGCGATCTATATGAGTCCGCCTTGAAAAGATCGGTGCAGATCAAGGATTCCGGCACATTACTGCCCGGCCATGGAGGCATGCTGGACCGGATCGATGCATTGCTCTTCGCCTCACCGGTGGCGCTCTTTTTCAAAGAATACATTCTCTACTAACATCCTTCAATATCGTTGGGTTTTTATGAAATCCCTATCTATACTCGGGTCAACGGGCTCCATTGGCAGAAATACCCTCCGCATCGTGGAACAGTTTCCCCAACTGTTCAGCATCAAGGCACTTGCCGCCAAATCCAGCATCACCCTTCTGGCTGAACAGATCCAAAGATTTCGGCCGGAAATGGCGGTGGTTTTTGATGAAAACGCGGCACAACAGCTTTCAAACCTGCTGCCGTCCGGATTCAGGATCGACATTCTGTACGGCCCGGATGGCTTGAAATCCGCCGCCACCCTTGGCTCAGTCAGTCTCGTCGTGGGGGCCATGGTGGGCGCCGCCGGCCTGATCCCGGTACTCGACGCCATCTCTGCCGGAAAAGATGTCGCCCTGGCCAACAAGGAAACCCTGGTAATGGCTGGCGATCTGGTAACGGCTCGGGCTGCAGAACGAAACGTCCGGATTCTTCCCATCGACAGCGAACACAGCGCGATTTTTCAGTGCCTTCAGGGAAACGACCATAAAGATGTCCAAAAGCTGATACTGACCTGCTCCGGCGGACCGTTCCGCCATAAACCCATGCATGAATTCGCCGGCATCACGGTGTCCGATGCCTTGTCCCACCCGAACTGGGATATGGGGAAAAAAATCAGCATCGATTCGGCCACGTTGATGAACAAAGGACTCGAGGTGATCGAGGCCCATCACCTTTTCGATATTGGCAGAGATCGGATCGATGTTGTCATTCACCCGCAAAGTGTGATACATTCCATGGTAGCGTTTCATGACGGATCAGTGATGGCGCAGATGGGCATACCAGATATGAAAACAGCCATTTCGTATGCACTGTCTTACCCGAAACGGCTTCCGCTATGCCAGGATCTGCCGGATTTCCCCCGGACCGGCGCCCTCACGTTTGAAACCCCGGACATGGACAAATTTCCCTGTCTCAAACTGGCCTGCATTGCCTGCGATATCGGGGAAACCCTGCCTGCGGTGATGAATGCCGCCAACGAAATTGCGGTTCAGGCTTTCCTGGATGAAAAAATCGGCTTTTCCGACATTCCCGCCATCATTCAGAATACGATGGACCAACACACTGTTTTGACATCCCCGGGCCTCGATCAAATATTATGCGCCGATGCCTGGGCCAGAGACGCTGCAACAGCGTCTGTTAATAGACGAAGCAAATAAGAGGAAATTGTATTAATTTATCATGATGACAACCAATATTTTTTCATTCGTTATTGTACTCAGCATCCTGATTCTGGTGCATGAGCTCGGTCATTTTCTGGTGGCAAGATTTTTCGGTGTGGGTGTTCTGAAGTTCTCTCTGGGGTTCGGACCACGGATCGCCGGAAAGACCATCGGAATTACCGATTACCGGATATCGGCAATTCCTCTGGGCGGTTTTGTCAAGATGGTCGGGGATGAACCCGATTCCGAGGTTCCGCCCGAAGACATCCACCTGTCATTCAATCACAAACCGCTTTTCCAGCGCTTTCTGATTGTCGCTGCCGGCCCATTTTCCAATCTGCTGCTGGCCGTAGTTATTTTTTTCGGACTTTTTCTCATCACCGGCATCCCTATCCTCAATCCTGTGATCGGAAAAATAGACGCCGACTCACCCGCTGCACAAGCCGGCATTCAGGCAAACGACAAGGTAACGGCCATCAATGGACAGGCCATCGACAGTTGGGAAGACATGGCCAAAATGATTACCGCCAGCCACGGCCAGAAGCTGACCCTGGCTCTTCTCCGAGCAGATCAGCCCCTGGTTGTCGAGGTGACCCCACAGCAGAAAGCCTCTAAAAACCTGTTTGGAGAGCCTGTGGACCGCTATTTCATCGGCGTGATGTCTGCCGGGGATTCGCGGATCCGGGAGATGGGTTTCTTGGAATCCTTGTCGGAAAGCCTGACACAAACCTATAAAATCATTGAGATGACGATCCTCAGTGTCATCAAGCTGATCCAGGGTACCGTATCCGCCAAGACGCTGGGCGGCCCCATCATGATAGCGGAAATGGCCGGGCAACAGGCCAAGGAAGGGGCAACAAGTCTGATTTTTTTCATCGCCCTTCTCAGCGTCAATCTCGGCATTCTCAATTTTCTGCCCATCCCTGTGCTGGATGGCGGTCATCTGTTCTTTTTTACAATCGAGGCAATCATCCGGCGTCCGCTCAGTATCCGCATTCGGGAAATGGCTCAGCAGGCGGGCATTGCCACGCTGGTGCTGTTGATGATTTTCGTGTTTTATAATGATATTGAACGAATTTTCTTCACAGGTTAACAATTCAGAGGTTTCCGGTATGCCGCACCGACTCGAGATCACGCTGAAACCAGGGCTCTTTGATGCCGAAGGCCAGGGTATCCGCAGCAAGACACTGAACTATTTCGGGATCTGTCTGGATGACGTTCGCACCATTCAGGTGATAACAATCGATGCGGAACTGACGCCCGATCAACTCACCCGGATTCAGACCGAAATCTTTACCAATCCGGTAACGCAGATTTCAGCCGTCACGCCCCTTTCCCTCGATTTCGACTGGACGATCTGGGTGGGTTTCAGACCCGGCGTTCGAGACAATGCCGGCAGCACCGCAGTCGAAGCGGTCGAAGACATTCTGGGTATCCGGCTTAAATCCGGAGAGGCCATCTACACCTCGAAGCGCTACTGCATCCTGGCAAAGAATCTTTCCAAGTTGCAGGTGGATACCATCGCCGGAGAACTTCTGGCAAACGATATCATCGAGCAGTGGCGGATTTATTCCAGGGCCGACTGGCATCCGGAGACCGGCATCGGTATGATGATTCCCAAGGTCCGGCTCGATCACAGTCCGGCTGTCGCCACTATTCCCATAGACAGCGACAGCGGCCTGGAAGCCATCAGCCGATCACGGAATCTGGCGTTGAATCCCAACGATATTCCCATTATCCGCAGATATTTTTTCGATCCGGCTGTCCGCAGAGACCGCAACGAAAAGGGGCTTTGCGATCCCACCGATATCGAACTGGAATATCTGTCTCAGGCCAGAAGCGACCATTGCAACCACAATACCTTCAGGGGCCTTTTCCGCTATCGGAATCTCGATACCGGAGAGCACGTAACGGTCAACAATTTGTTCAAGACCTGTATCGAAGCCCCGACACTATCGCTGAAAGCGCAGAAACCCTGGGTCATATCGGTATTGTGGGACAATGCCGGGGCCGCCCGTTTCGATGATGACCATTATTATGTAATCACCGGAGAGACGCACAATTCGCCTTCCAATATGGAAGCCTACGGTGGGGCCATTACCGGCATTGTAGGGGTCTATCGCGATCCCTTAGGCACCGGCAAAGGCGCCCGCCTGATCATGGGCAGCTATGGCTTCTGTGTAGGCCACAGGGATTATTCCGGAAAGCTTAAACCCCGGCTTCACCCCAGAAGACTTCTGGATGGTATCGTCGAAGGTGTCCGGGATGGCGGCAACAAAAGCGGCATTCCCACAACCTTCGGTCAAACCTTCTTTCACCCCGGATATATGGGCAAATGCCTGGTTTTCGTAACGGCTCTCGGCATCATGCCGGCCACGATCAACGGGCAACCTGCAGAAAACAAAAAAACTTCGGCCGGGGATCTCGTCATCATGTGCGGCGGCCGGGTCGGCAAGGATGGCATTCACGGAGTCACCGCCTCATCCGAAGTTTTTTCGGAACATACGCCGGCCGGCCATGTTCAGATCGGGGATCCATATACCCAGAAAAAAATGCATGATTTTCTGCTCGAAGCGCGGGACCAGGGCATGATTGCGTTCATTACAGACAACGGCGGCGGCGGGCTGTCGTCTTCCATCGGTGAATCCGCACAGTTTTCCAATGGGTGCGCCATTCAACTCGAAAAAGTTCCGCTGAAGTACGCGGGTCTGGATCAGTGGGAAATCTGGATTTCCGAATCCCAGGAACGCATGACGCTTGCCGTCAAGCCTGAACATCTGGATGCATTCATGCTCCTTTCCCGCAAACATGCCGTAGAAAGTACTGTGATCGGAGAATATACCGATACCGGAAAGCTTCACATCACCTACAACGGCAACACCTGCGCCTGGATCGATTTGAACCTGCTTTCATCCGGATTTCCCCAATGGGAATTCGACGCAGACTGGCAGAGCCCGGAAACTCGCGGCATGTTTGAACCTGTTTTAAACGAACCCGGCAACTATCGCCACCTGCTGTGCGACATGTTATCCCGGCCCAATCTCTGTTCCAAGGAATGGATCACCCGCCAGTATGACCATGAAGTGCAGGGATCAAGCGTGATCAAACCCCTGGTGGGAAAAGATCGGGATGTCAACAGTGACGCCTCCGTCATCCGCCCGGTACTCACATCCGGGCGCGGCATCGTATTCACCCAGGCATTGCTGCCCCTGTATTCCCAGATCGACGCCTATGCCATGACAACCTGCACCATCGACGAAGCCGTGCGCCGGCTCATTTCCGTTGGCGGAGACCTGGACCAGATCGGCGGGGTTGACAATTTCTGCTGGCCCAATATCCAATATCACCCGGTCAACAACCCGGACGGCCGATTGAAGGCCGCCCAGCTCGTCCGATCCTGCCTGGCCCTGAAAGAAATATGTCTGGCCTATGCCATCCCGCTGCTTTCGGGCAAAGACAGCATGTATGTCGATGGCCACCTTGCCGGCAGATACGGCGAGACCCATAAGGTGTCAGCCCTCGAAACCCTTCAGTTCTCGGCCAGCACCCTTATTTCCGATATCACCCGCTGCATCACACTATATCCCAAGGCAACCGGAGATCGCGTCTATGTTCTGGGCGCTACGCGAAACGAGCTGGGTGGCTCCGAATATTATGATCATTTCGGATATGTCGGACTGAATGTGCCCCAGGTCTTTCCGGAAGAGTTTCTCCCCCTGTATCGGGCGCTCTCCACGGCCATTGAAAGCCGCCTGGTTGCCTCCTGCCACGGCATCTACAGCGGGGGGCTGGCCGTTCATCTGGCATTGACGGCCATGGCCGGCAATCTTGGCATCACCGTCGATCTTTCCGAACTGCCGATCGAGTCTCCCCTCAGAGACGATCAGGCCCTGTTTTCGGAATCCGCAGGCCGGTTCATTGTTACGGTCAGCAACGACCAAGCCCGGGCTTTTGACACGCTGATGGCCGGACTGCCCATTGCCTGCATCGGGAAAACCACAGAGGAAGACGGCCATCTTGAAATCCGAAAAGGATCCGACCCGCCACTTCTTTCCATTTCGATAGCCGAGCTGAAAACGGCCTGGAAAAAGCCATTTGGAGCGTTGATATGACACAGGTAAATGTTCTGATTCAAACCGGCTACGGACTGAACTGCGATATCGAGACCGCCCATGCTTTCACGCTGGCCGGCGCCTCGCCCACCCGGGTCCACATCAATTCCCTGGTAGAGGGTTCCGTTCGACTGGCATCCTATCAAATCCTGGTTTTTGGCGGCGGATTCAGTTGGGGAGATGACCACGGCGCCGGCGTCATTCATGCAGTCCGACTTGGAACCCATATTGGCGAACAGCTTCTGGAATTTGTCGACAAGGGCAATCTGATCATCGGCATCTGCAATGGTTTTCAGACCCTGGTGAACCTTGGTCTGCTGCCGGGATTTGACCGGGATTACCGGAAGCGATCGGTGGCGCTGACCTACAACGACTGCGGCAATTTCAGAGATCAGTGGGTTTCTCTGAAAGCAGACGCCGATTCTCCCTGTGTATTTACCCAGGGAATGGATACCTTCGAACTCCCGGTCCGCCACGGCGAGGGAAAATTCTATGCAGACCCTGCAATCATTAGCCGCCTCGAGGAAAACCATCAGGTAGCACTGCGATATTGCCTGCCGGACGGCGCACCCGCAAACGGCGCTTTTCCCCACAATCCCAATGGATCGATTCGGGATATCGCCGGAATCTGCGATCCCACGGGCCGGATATTCGGCCTCATGCCACATCCGGAAGCCTATCATCATTTCACCAACCATCCGGACTGGACCCAGATCCAGGAGATCAACCGGCGAAAAGGCATCATGACGGACCCCGGCGTCACACCCGGCATCCGCCTGCTTGAAAACGCCGTTCGTTTCATTCAAACCCGATGACGACATTTTCGATCAAAACCCTGGGATGCAAGGTCAATCAATTCGAATCAGAAACCCTGGAGCAAACCCTCATCGGTTGTGGTTGCCAGATTTCCGATGCAGAGCAGGAAGCCGATATCTGCATCATCAATACCTGCACCGTCACCCAGAAAGCCTCCATGCAATCCCGGCAGGCCATCCGGCAGGCCATCCGCAGCAACCCCGATGCCCGTATTGTTGTAACCGGCTGCTATGCCCAGACCGAACCCGAAGCCATCCAGCGTATCGCAGGCGTCCACGACATCATCAAACATGCCGATAAGCCCCGTATCCCAGAAATAGTATCCCAGAACAACAAATGCCCGAACACTCAAGGCACCCCCGTTCCTCCGTCATCCGTCATCCGTCATCCGTCATCCTTTCCATCGCGCACCCGTCCCTTTCTAAAAATTCAGGATGGCTGCAATGCCTTCTGCGCTTACTGCATCGTTCCCTATGCCCGGGGCAGAAGTCGCAGTCTGCCGGTGGAGACCGTGCTGCAATCCATTCTCAGCCTGAAAACGGACGGCATCCATGAAATCGTTCTGACCGGCATTCACCTCGGCCATTACGGACTGGATCTAAGCCCCCCAACCGGTTTGCCCGATCTGCTGGAGTCCATTGAACGTCAAGGAATCATGGAAAGAATCCGCATCAGTTCCATCGAACCCGCCGAAGTTTCCAATGAATTGATCGACCGGATTGCCGGATCACACATGTTCTGCCGTCATTTTCATATCCCGCTTCAAAGCGGCGACAACGAAGTATTACATCGCATGAACCGGCCATACACACGGGAAATGTTTCATCATCTTGTCTACCGGATTCATGACCGGATGCCGGATGCCGCCATCGGCGCAGATATCCTGGTCGGTTTCCCCGGTGAAAGTGATGCCGCATTCGACCAGACGGTTTCCTTGATCGAAGCGCTGCCGATCACCTATCTTCACGTTTTCCCGTTTTCCCCCAGAAAGGGCACGCCGGCCTATGGGTTTGCGGATCAGATTCCGCATGATATCGTCAAGACCCGGTGCGGTATCCTCAGGGCTCTTGGCAGGGCCAAAAAAAAATCCTTTTACCGTGAGCATATCGGAAAGGATGTCGAAATTCTGATCGAAGGAACTCGGGATAAAACCACCGGCCATTTAAAGGGGTTGACGTCCAATTATCTGCCGGTCATGGTCGAAGGAAGTGATTATCTCAAAAACACCTTGACAACCGTCCGGATCATTCGCCCGATAGGTGAATCCGCCATGCTTGGTCAGATTCATCATATTTGAATTTTGTGAACTCGGGCTTCAAACCAGCCCCTACCCTCTCAGCCAGCACTATCAGCATACAGGAATAACCGACATGCCGACCATTCGATTGAAAAAGGGCCGGGACAAATCTCTGCTCAACCATCATCCCTGGATTTTTTCCGGCGCTATCGATGCGATCAGCGGGCAGATCGATCCGGGACGTACCGTCGATGTCATATCTGCTGATGGAGCCTGGCTGGCAAAAGGCGCTTTTTCCCCCCATTCCCAGATTGCCGTTCGGATCTGGTCGTTTGACCCGGACGAGGAAATCTCAACCGGTTTTTTCAGGAATCGGATATCGCGGGCAATCCAGGCCAGAACGCTTCCGGGTACCCGGCAGGACTTTTCGGCATGCCGGTTGATCCATGCTGAATCCGACGGGCTTCCCGGCATTACCGTCGATAAATACGGGGATTATCTGGTATGCCAGTTTCTTTCCGCCGGCGCCGAACACTGGAAAACCGATATTGTAAGGATACTGGCGGAGCAGTTTTTCAGTACTCAGAGCGGCGGCGGTTTAGAAAACATTACATGCAAAGGCATTTATGAACGTTCGGATGTGGCGGTTCGAACAAAGGAAGGCCTGTTACCTGCTACAGGAGTTCTCAGCGGAGATCGACCGCCGGAGTCTGTCGAGATTCAGGAAGGCCGCCTTCGGTTCTGCGTGGATATCATAAAAGGCCATAAAACCGGTTTTTATCTGGATCAGCGGGAAAACAGGGCCATGATTCCGGAATTCAGCAAAGGCGCCGAGGTGCTGAACTGCTTTGCCTATACCGGTGCTTTCGGTGTGGCGGCACTGGCCGCAGGCGCTGAAACCCTCACCAACATTGAATCGTCCGCCACCCTGCTGGAAAAAGCCGATGAAAACATCACACTGAACGGGCTGGATTCATTCCGCGTGCAGAACCTGGCTGAGGATGTGTTTCACACCCTGCGCCGTTTCAGAGACAGCCGTCGCAGCTTTGATGTCATCATTCTGGATCCGCCCAAATTTGCCGAATCCCAAAGTCAGATCCCCAAGGCATGCCGGGGATACAAAGATATCAACCTGCTGGCCGCAAAACTCTTGAATCCCGGCGGTATATTGATTACATTTTCCTGCTCGGGCCTGCTGCCGGCGGATCTGTTTCAAAAAATCGTCGCGGATGCAGTCATGGACGCCGGACGAAACGGCCAGATCATCCGCAGGCTCTATCAGGCTTCCGATCACCCCACAGCCCTGGCGTTTCCGGAAGGAACCTATCTCAAGGGACTGATCTGCAGAGTCTGGTAAACCTTCATGAAAGCATCCAGGCATTCACCCAGGTGAAAAAAATACTCCTCACGCAAAGACGCAAAGCCGCAAAGAATTTTATTCTTTCGTGTGTTTCGTGTATTTCGTGGTTAACGTTTTTCTATGGTAAAAAAATATGACTGCAACAATTTTTAAGCGTATCCTGGCAGCACTGTTGATGTTCCTATGGACAGTGGCGACCGCTGCCGCAGCGAACCCCGGCATGGATGCCATTATCAAAAACGGACGGTTCATGTCCTATACCCCGCGAACCTTTTCTGTGGTCAACGGCCAGACGCAGCCAGCATCGCTGGAAGGCGTTACCAATGACCTGAAGCTGCTGCGCTCCGAATTCGACAGCCTTATCACCTATTCCTGCAGCAACGGACTGGAGCATGTTCCGGCGGTTGCCGAAAAACTGAATTATCGGGCCGTCATTATCGGCATCTGGGATCCAAAATCCGAAATTGAAATTCAGAACGTCATCCGACTTACCCGGAAACACGCCAAAACAATTTTCGCCATTGCGATCGGAAACGAAGGCATTTTCGCCAAACATTATACGCCTGCGGATGTCGAGAACACGATGTATCGCATCCGAAAAGAGATTCCAACGATTTATTTGACCACATCCGAGCCTTTTTTCCTGTATCTCAAGCCCGAATATTTTGATTTTTTCAAAAAAATGGATATCCTGCTTCCCAATATCCATCCCATATTCGAAAAATGGTTTCACCCCTCGGATGCCCGAAACGGCGCCGCCTATGTTCTGAACGTGGCCAACGAACTGCAACGACAGTATCCACAACCTCTCATCGTCAAGGAAACCGGGCTGCCGTCCGGACCTGCTTCACTGGGGTTCACCGAAGCATTTCAAAGCGCCTTCTGGTCGGAACTCCTGAAGCAGTGCGCTGCTTCAGCAACCCGCACCGTTTCCTGCTTCGAAGCGTTCGACGCTCCCTGGAAACCCGCTGTCACCCAAGGATATTTTCCCGGCGATGATCATCTCCAGGAAGCATATTGGGGTTTCTTTTCCACGGAAGGGAAAGCTAAGCCCGTGGTCAACGCCATCCGATCACTCCGGGGGGAAGGGTAGTACGTTGAAAGGCGGATCATCCGATCCGAATTTTTTCAGACATATCTCCCCGTTTTTCATTTCGGCATAGGTAAAATACCGTATCCAGTCGCCCGTATTGCAATAAATCCTGCCGTTCCAGGTGCGCATCTCCGGATAATGGGTATGCCCGAAAACAACGATATCATATCTTTTCTTCAACAGATTTTCGGCGATCCGTCGATATGCTTTCAGCTCGCTTTCCAGCGGCCGATTGCCGGCTTGATCTCTGCTGGTCCGCGAAAACCATTCCGCCATGGGAATGCCCCAATCGGGATGAATCAATTTATAAATCCGCTGACACAGGGGATTTCTCAGGATTTTTTTCAGTACCCGGTAGCCATGATCAGACGGCATCAGCCCGTCTCCATGGCTCAAATAAAGAGATTTTCCCTGCAGATTCAGGTTAAGCCATCCGCAAGGATGAATGATCATGCCGATTTTCTGTGAGAGAAATTCACCCAGCGCAAAATCATGATTCCCCGCTACATAATGAATTTCAACCCCATGTTTGATCAGCCGCCTGAACTCATAGAGAATGTTAAAATAATCCGGACGAATGGCATGTGTGTATTCGATCCAGAAATCGAACAAATCCCCCATGATAAATAACTGGCTGGCTTTATGGGTAATGCTTTCAAAGAAGTCGATCAGTCTGGCTTCCCGCTCTTGAGCATCCGCAGCGTTTGCGCCTAGATGGGCGTCTGAAATAAAATAGGTGGCTTTTCGATTCATGTCATTACCTGTAACAGTTTACCATCAAAACAGTTTTATCCACGAAAAACATGATTAATCAATTTCTCGTCACGTTAAATACCTGAAATCCCCGATAACTGAAATGATAAATTATCATTTGCAGCGGATAGAAAATGAAATATAGTACAAATAGAAAATGCTTTTAGTGGTTCTTTATTTCTTTTTATTCATCATTTCATTTCTTTTGTGTTTTTCATGAATAACCATTTTTTTCATCGCGGAGACACGACATTGCTCAAGCTTTTACCGATTGGGATTCAGTCATTCAAAAAAATTATCGATGGCGGATATTTATACGTGGATAAGACACGGGATATTTATCGACTGATTACTGAAGGTGAGGTCTATTTTCTGTCCCGCCCCCGCCGGTTCGGCAAAAGCCTGCTGCTGTCCACACTCGAAGCGATTTTTTTGGGACAAAGAGAATTGTTCAAAGGGCTGTGGATTGACGACAGAGACTATGCTTGGAAACCGCATCCCGTGATCCGGATTGATTTCAGCCAGTTTCGCGTTGAAGATGCAGGCATGCTGAAAGTCAAGCTGGAAGAACGAATTCAGGAAGTGGCTGTCAGTTATGGGGTAACCTGTAATATCGGGGATTACCAGAAGCAGTTTCGGGA
>CAJBLH010000201.1 GCA_903953895.1 uncultured Desulfobacteraceae bacterium
CCCAAAGCCGGGTTTCAGCCCGTTCTGCTGAACAAGAATGCTCTCTTTTTCCAGATACGACGATATCGGCAGCACGATGTCCGCATGCCAGGCAATCTGAGACCAGAACGGCGTAGCACAGACGATAAGCTCCAGCTTGTCCAAAATTTGTGATAAAGCCCCCGGGTCCGGGTACTCTGCCAGCGGGTCATGGCCAAAGCACATGTACGCCTTGACCGGATAGGAACTCTGAGTATCGATGGCCTGAAACGCCTGGTGCAGCAACCCCTTGTCCGGGTCAAAGATCGGATATTTCGCGCCCACCCCGTCGGCACGAGCCCCCTGCGGTGCAGGCAGCAGATCCACCAGTTTCTTTAAGCCGCTGCGGCCGATACTTTCCGGGCGGGCCGCAAGGGCCATCCCTCCCCGGGCCCCGATGCCGCCCAGCAGCGCATTGATGATAAAGGCCGAGCGGCTGACATAAAACGAATCCTTATATCGGGCCGTCATTTTCCCCGGATGCCAGATGACGGCAGGCGCCGCTTTGGCGATTTCGTGTACCAGGGAGAGGATCGCCTCCTGAGAAATACCGGTCTCCGCCTCGGCCCATGCCGGCGTATAGGGCGCAACGAATGTACGCAGTGCATCGATGTCGTTGATCCACGCTTCGGCAAATCCGGCATCGTACAGCCCCTGAGTCAGCAGCACGTGGATCACGGATAGATTCAGCGCATAGTCTGTGCCGGGACGGATCATCAGAAAACGATCTGCCTTGGCCGATGAGATTGTCGCCCGGATGTCTATCACCGCAAGCTTGCACCCGGACTCGATTCCCGCCAGCAGATCGTTAACCTCTTTGACATCGATGGATTCAAAGACATTGCGGGTCTGGAGAACGACATACTTTGCCTTTCTGTAATCGAACACCAGATCGTCTGCACCCAATCCAAACAAAGACCTGGCTGCGTGATGCACATTGATATCGCCGCCGGTATGGTAATTGGGTGTGCCCAGGCCACGGAAAAAGGCTTGGGTCAAATCCGAAAAACACCCTCCTCCATCAGACCCCATCAGACTTTGCTTGCCATGCCGGGACTGAATGTCGGATATTTTCTCCGCCACCCGGTCTAGCGCCTCGTCCCAGGAAACCCGAAGCCAGCCGCCTTCTCCCCTTCCAGCCTTTCGAATCATTGGAAACCGCGGCCGCTCTTCATCCCGGATCAGATCGAGCCCGGCGGCTCCGCGCGCGCACAAACCGCCGTTGATGCCGGGAGCATGGGAATTTCCCTGAATAAATCGGCATTCACCATTTTGAACATTCACCTGAACAGGGCAGTGAACAGAACACATACCGCAGATACTGAAGATGGTCTTTTCTGACATGGCTACGTCCTTTTCGGCACGAAAAGTATTTGATCAAAACATGATGGTTTCGTAAATTATCCGGACTTTTTACGGATTCATCGAACATGGACAGTGTAAGTAAGGATAACCGATAAAAATTATTTTTGCACGCATAACAAAATACCCGATGACTTTCAAGAACAATAAATCCATAGCAGTCACTGTAACCCTAAAATGAATTACAGAAGCACACAAAGAACTTGACACAAGCCCATCAGTTTAATAGGTTCAGCCGAAATGATTTTGCCATGAAAAAGCAGATTATCGTCTTTTTCATTCATGGGGGCGAACAGTTCCCCGACCATGAGCGTTTAACCAGCAACCCAAGCCATAATAAAACGGAACCCAAGATGAACAACTGCCACATTCAATTTGACCCAAGACGATGCATTGCCTGCAAAGCATGTGAAGTACACTGCCAGGTGGCCCATCAGACCACTTCAGATGTCAAGATGGGGTTATTGATCACTTCAGAGCCGATGTGCGAAGACGGCGCCATTCAGATTTTGTCCGCTTTCAGAGCCTGCTTTCACTGCCAGGAGCCATGGTGCATGGCTGCCTGCCCGACAGACGCCATTAAAAAACGAAAAGAAGACGGCGTCGTTTTTGTCGAAGCCAAACTGTGCGTTGGATGCAAGGCCTGCATCGATGCTTGCCCCTGGCGGGTTCCCCAATGGGATGAGTCGAGCGGAAAAGTGATGAAGTGCGACTACTGCAGAGATAGAATCGATGCGGACGAAAAACCGGCGTGCGTCACAGCCTGCACGGCCCACGCGCTTAGCTTCGGCCGACCCAATACTGGAACGCGGAAAACCCGTATGGACTATGCCAAATCGCTGATAGAGAAAAAGAGGTGGCTGTAAAAAAAGGGTTGAAAAGGGTTGAAAAAGTTAAGAATACGCCAAGATCAACCCTTCAACCCTTTCAACCTTTCAACCCATTACCTCACTAAATCTTATATGGCTTGGCATCCATCTCGAAGAGAATGTCAGCATACCAGTCTTGACGGGTTTTGAGCTGGATCAGCAGTTGATTCTTTTCGATGGCAAGGCCCACATTGATCGCCAGGTATTCCTTCCATGTCAGATGGTCTTTGTCCGGCTCGAATTCAAAATCGTAATACCACCGGAGTGCACCGACGATTTTTGAACCCACCAGCACCGGATAACCGATAATGGCGCGGATATTCTCTTTTAATGCCTCCTCGCGGTACTGTACTCGTTCATCGGTGGCGACCTTGGATATGACAACCGGCTTTCCGGTGGTCACCTCACCGATGCTCTGTGCGGCATAGAGATTCCCTTTGGCGATATAGCTTTCGCTCAGTCCAAAAGAGGCCACCCGCTCCAGCACCCCCTCCGACTGCTTGATCAGAAACAGCGAGCAGCCCCTGGAGTTGCCCGAAAGCGTTGCGGTCTTGACCAGATTCATCATCGATTCGCCGACCTTGAACGGCGGCATCAAATGGATATTGGTGGTCGAATTTTTGATGGCGTCAAAATAAAACGACTTTCTTAAGGCCAGCCCTACATGCACCGCCATCAGCTTGAGATATTCCATCTCTTCCCAGGTAATATCCCGCATGCTGTCAAAATACAGCCGAAGCGTGCCGACCAGAATGTTGCCGACCGCAACCGGAATCCCGACAATACTCTTGATCCCCTCTTTGGCAGCATCCTGGGGATACTGAAGATTGGGGTCCGTGGAAACGTCCCGAATCACGACTACGTTGCCGTGGAGTGTCTCGCCTATGCTTTGTTTCGGATTGACGTCCCCCTTGCTCCGGTAAGCCTGGCTCAAACCATACGTCTCGGAAACTTTCAACGTGTCATGGGTCCGGTCAAACAGCAGCAAGGAGGCGCCTTTTGCACCAAATAGCTGCGATGCAACCCGGACAACCGCTTCTTTGGTCTCCTGCAAATCAAGCGACCGGTGAATCTCCGAAAGTCCCTGAATGAACTTGTGGGAAAAATCCTCAAAGGCCATACTGATGATCTCCTTCTATTAAAAGGGTTAAACAAATGGGTGGCAACCTGAAAGTATCTGCATCTTCTGCATTGTGCGCCTATCACAGTTCATCGGCAGAGTCAACAATCATGGATAAAATGACCCTGTTTTCGCACTTAATATCCAAAAAATGCGACGTGGTTTCGTGTTGATCGGTTTGTTGACTTTATGCAGAACCACCAATATAAAGATAGTCGGGTTTCCTGTTGCCTGAAAAAATATCTGGGTTGCAACCCCCTCTTCGACGATTTCGTCGTCACTTTGCGGTACGGGCTCACGAGAAGGGGTTGGAGCTTCCCTGCGCGGCTGATCTGAACATACACGGCTGCAGGGTGATCCGGACCGGTTGCGCCATATCCTCACCAATCTGGCGGGAAACGCCATCAAATTCACCCAGCGATGACGAAGGGAAAGATCATGAATAAAATTTTCAAATCCTTCTATAAATTGGTGTGTTTATCATTGGCCGGTTCTATTTTGATTGGTTTTATGACCTTTTATATTCCGATGAATGCAGCATTCACGCGGGAAGCGAAGATATCCTTTCAGAATGCTGTAAACATGAAGGCATTAGAGGTTGATTTTATCCTTTCAACCTTTGACTCCACGGCGAAGTCGCTTGGCAGCCGGAGTGCTATTCGCCAAAAGCTTATCGAGTATCACAGCGGGGCAATCGGTTTCCCTGAATTATGCAACTTTAGCGCCCCCAAATATGCCGATGGTGCAGCAGCGATCAGCTATTTACTGGGCGCAAGCCGTTATCTGCCCAATGGTTCCCTGATTGCGGCCTGGGGGGATAATCGCCTTTTGTCGAGCCACCTGCAAGAGCGACCGGGACTTTACAGTATTCAGGAAGGTAATTTGTTTGCCTTTCTGGTCATATCACAGATTGTGGATGGCAAAAAATATTTAGGTTACGACGCCTGTATATTTGATGCTAAGGTAATTTTGAATACTATTTCGCATGAAGTAAAAAGTTTCGAAATTGAGGGTGGCCTGTCATCCAGAGACATCACAGACGAGCTGACCAGCATTGTAGCTCTGGCGGAAAAACCTTTTGTACTGGTGGGCAAAGCAAACCGGGAGATATTTTTTTCTGCAAGCAAAAATGCACTTGCTGGTGTCACTGCTTATACCCTCTGCCTTTTTCTTTTTATTGTGATTCTATCGTACTTTACTTTTTTCCGGTTTGTCCAAAATCTGATTGCTGAACATATAGAAAGCGAGCAGTTATACCGTAATCAGTTCGCCGGAAATTCAGCGGCAATGATGCTGATTGATCCTGCAGATGGAGCGATCATTGACGCCAATGTCGCCGCTTTGAGTTTCTACGGCTATACGCGGGAGCATTTACTGGCCATGTGTATCACCGACATCAACACCCTGCCTGCTTCCGAAGTCTGGCAGGCCATGTCCTCAATATTGCCGAAATATGGCAAGCGGTTCGAGTTCCAACACCGTCTATCGGATGGTTCGCTGCGAGATGTGGAAGTGTCTGCAAGCAAGATTCAGTTTGGCGGGCGCACCGTTCTGCACTCAATTATACACGACATCACCAAGCGCAAGCTGGCGGAAGAAGAATTGCGTCGGTCTGAAGAATTTGTCAAAACCACGCTGGATACCCTGCCGGAAAATATATGCGTGCTTGACATCACCGGAACGATTGTAATGGTCAACCGGAAATGGGATGAATTCGCCGACGCCAACCCTCCTGCGCCGAAGAACTATAGTGTCGGCGCAAACTATCTGGCGGCCTGCACCGCTGCCATTGATGACAACTGCGAAGATGCCCGTCTCTTTACAGATGGGCTTAGGGCGGTCCTTTCCGGTGAAAGTATCAGCTATGAGCAGGAGTACCCATGTCACTCCCCGACAGAACAACGTTGGTTCTGTGTCCGGGTTACCCGCTTTGTCGGGAGTGGTCCGGCCCTGGTCGTGATCACCCATGAAAATATTACCGAGCGCAAACAGACCACACAAAAACTCTGGGATGCCTTGAATCGTTTAAAGCTGGCAACCGATGCCGGCGATATCGGCATCTGGAGCTGGTACTTAATTCCCGGCGGACTAGAATGTGATAATCGTACCTGTGATTGTTTTGATGTACCTGAAACTGTCCGTACATCAGGGATATCCTATGATTTCTGGCGCTCCCGTGTGCATCCGGATGACATCGTGCGGGTTGAAACCGTCATGACCGAAGTTCTCGACACCGCCACTCCCCTGAACGTCGAGTACCGTATTCTACTGCCGGACGGTACCCTGCGCCACGTTGATGTCTCAGCTATCGTCGAACTGGATTCAAATGGTATCCCGTTGCGGATTGTCGGCATCATCCGCAACATCACCGCCAGCAAGCTGGCGGAGGAGAATCTTCTGATAGCCAAAGCGCAGACAGAGGCTGCCAACCGCGCCAAGAGCGAGTTTCTGGCCAACATGAGTCATGAAATTCGAACGCCCATGAACGGCATCATCGGGATGACCGGGCTGCTTCTGGATACCCACCTGGACGACGAGCAGCGCCACTATGCCGGAATCGTTCGCAGCAGCGGTGAATCCCTGCTTGGCCTGATAAACGATATTCTCGACTTTTCCAAGATCGAGGCAAAGAAGTTCGACCTTGAGACACTGGATTTTGATTTACTGAATCTACTGGCCGATTTCATGGACACTTTGGCGGTACGGGCTCACGAAAAGGGGCTGGAGCTTCTCTGCGCGGCTGATCTTGACATACCGACGCTGCTGCAGGGCGATCCGGGCCGGTTGCGCCAGATACTCACCAATCTTGCGGGAAACGCCATCAAGTTTACCCATTACGGCGAAATCGCTGTCCGTGTTAAACTGATTGAAAATAATGCAGACGATGTCATCCTACGATTTGCGGTGCGGGATACCGGCATTGGGATTCCAAAAGAATATCTCGGTTTGATTTTTTCCGATTTCACCCAGGTGGATGCTTCGATTGCGCGGCAGTACGGCGGTACCGGTTTAGGCCTGGCCATATCGAAACAACTATCCGAGCTGATGGGAGGCGAAGTTGGCGTTGAGAGTGAAGTTGGCCAAGGCTCGGAGTTCTGGTTTACGGCGCGACTGAAAAAACAGCCGGACGGCGGACAAGTGGAAATGCTCTCCCCTCCAGATTTAAGCAATGTAAGGGCTTTGATCGTGGATGACAATGCCACAAACCGTCAAATTCTCCTCACGCAACTGACATCATGGGGGATGCGGCCAGCCGAAGTACCGGACGG
>CAJBLH010000202.1 GCA_903953895.1 uncultured Desulfobacteraceae bacterium
CAGCGACAATAAATGGTAGGCGCTCGGCACACGGAATTTTCACAGGTTCCTCCCAATGTTTCAGGAAAAAGACGGTGTACCAAACTATTATTTCACAAATTTCCTAAAATGTCCTGAACTATTTTTCGAAAACTCAAGTATTATTTTCACAGCAATTTTTCGGAATAGAATCGAAAAAAATTCTCCATGATAAATTCAATCGTCTCTTTATTAACATGGAATGGCTCCCTGTCTTCGGTAAACATCGATTTACCCAGAACCATCCGGTAGGTAACGGCCATTTCAAAGGCGGGAAAATAGAAAACATCGGGATGATCGGCAATAAATTCATCGATCGCCGCCCGGAGCGTGGCTTTGGAATTCCAACTGGCGCTGATGACATCGAGGTCTTTACGGAAAGTCGCCCATAGGTGAACCGGTGAAACCGTCAGAATCAGCTTGCATCCGGGATTGTGGGTGGACAAGATGGCGTATATCCGCTCCAGATTTTTCAGATTTTCACCATATCGGCTGACCCTGAACCGGTAGCGGCGCATATCCCCGCCTTCGTTTACATAAGGGCCTGAAGGAAAGCATATCACGGAGCCGTCGATGCTATCCTCCCAGATTTCCGTCAGGCCAAGAGTCAGAATCAGGACCTCGGCTTGCTCGATCGCTTTTCGGGATGCCTCGCGATGTCTTATAAAATCAGCATCGGCTTCATCAAGGCTGTCGTACAGGATAATCCGCCGATACGGGTCCTGAATACATCCGGAAATCGGCGCACGCCACCAGCGAATATCCGGATGCCAGTTTTCGAACGTATATTCGAATATCTGGCGGATACAAAAAGAATTGTAAACGCGCTCCCAGGCGGCGCTGGCCTGTTTGGATGCCGGATGCCCGCTTTCCTCCTGAATATACGTGTATCCTTTCTGAATGAGCGCATCCTTTATTTCTCTGGCAAAACAGGAGCCCATGGAAGCAATCCGCGTATTCCGAGTAATCTCTAAACCGTGTATCTGCGGGAAGAGATACATCGTTTCGGATGCCGGCGGGTTGCCGTATGATCCGGGCCAGACCTGCCAAATCTGGAAAAGATGGCTGGGATGAACATCTGATCGGTACATATGTGTTATCTACAGTTCGCGCGTTTCCACTGCGTCAAAGACAATTACAGCACCCATTGCGGTTCAAGAAACAGGAGCTTGGAATTCACATGGAAGCATAAAACAATTTGACAATATCTGGATATCGAGGGTAATGGATCGAAGCTGCCTGTTCACGTTTTGGCAAAAGGCTCGATTCGTCCGGAAAAGTCAACGACCATGACTGTTTACAGGATCAGCGATGATTATGCAAACCGGATTTTGATTGTCGTTTGAATATGAATTCAAAAAAAGTATGTATCGTCACACTGGAATATCCACCCGTGCAGTGGGGTGGCCTGGCCAGGACTGTTGAAAATGTCGCCTGCCATGCCCGGGATATGGGACTGGAAGTTCATATCGCCCATCTGACGGTCCTGGAGAATGCCACCGTACTGCTGGATGAGAACCGAAAAGATGAATCCCGGAACGGTGTCATGGTTCACCGCCTTCAGGTTGGCGCCGAGGATCTGTCGGACAGATCGCCCACCATGTGGGACTTTGCCCATACAAGAGCTTTCAAGATGATGTACCAGTCTCTCGAACTGCTTCACAGCACGGAGCGGTTCGATCTCTTTCACAGCTTTTTTCTATATCCGACCGGCTATATCACCGGTCTGCTGGCTCAGAGAATGCAAGTTCCATCAATTGTGACCCTGGTGGGCAACGATATCAAAAAATACATTTTCTGCCCGGAAATGGTTGCTTTCTGCCGCAGTGGACTGGAAAATGCGGATTCCGTGGTGGCCCTGAGCTTTGATCTTCTGCACACGGCAAACGCTCTTTTTCCGGTATGTAACAAAGGGCGTGTTATCTTCAATTCAGTCCAACTGCCCCCTGTCTCCTGGCGGCCCCACCCGATCCAGAACCGGCCCTTTCACATCGGTTGCGCTGGCATTTTTAAATATGCCAAAGGGCTGCCCTATCTGTTCAAGGCAATCAAAGAAATTCGCCAGCGCCATGATGTCATCTTACAACTTGCCGGAACACTTCGGGAATCGGAACGCCAGATATATGAAACCATGGTTGAAAAAACGGGTATTGGCGACATCCTCAATTTTCAGCCAGCCCTCCCACACGACAGAATGCCGGACTGGCTCTGCTCGCTCGATGCTTTTGTTCTGTCTTCCGTATCCGAAGGATGCCCCAACATTCTCATGGAAGCCATGGCCTGTGGTCTTCCCTGTGTGGCAACCCGGGTCGGAGCTGTCGAAGAACTCATGGAAGATGCAGTTTCCGGTCATATCGTTGCCTGGGGCGATTCTGTTGCAATCGCCGACGCACTCGAGCGGATCATCCAATCGCCTGATCAGGGCCTGTCTCTGGGATCGGCGGCACGAAAACGAATGAAACAATTTTCTTCGAAAAGAGAGCGAAAAGCATGGCGCAACATTTATGCGGATATCCTTCAGAGATGATGGAATCATCCCCGCATATGCCAAGTGAATCCCATGCATGGAAGATGATCAAAAATGAATCCGCAACCCAGAAAACAATATGCCACCGATCATTGGATCCGCTCCCTGGATCAAGAAAAAGCCCTGCAGGATTACCTCGAACAGCAGAGCAAAGCCTATAGCCGAATGAAAAATGCGTTTATCATCGAACTGATCGGCAATATCCATCATAAGCGTTTCCTGGATTATGGATGCGGCCCAGGCATGTTTCTGAGTCATGCGGTAAGCTCCGGTGCATCCTTGGTCGTGGGTGTTGATATCGAAGAGGCAGCACTGTCAACAGCCCGATATTTTGCTGAAAAACAGGGGATCGCCGATTCATGCATGTTTATGACTTGCAATCGATTTCCGGTATTTTCTCCAGAGACACGCTTCGACGTCATTTTATTGAAAGACGTGATCGAGCACGTCCAAAATGATCAGTCTTTGCTGAATGCCGTTGCACAAGCTGTTGCACCAAACGGCATCGTCGTGGTCTGCACCCAGAACGCGCTTTCGTTGAACTTTCTGATCGAAAGCGCTTATCAGCGGATCATCCGCAGCAACAGAAACTGGTATGGATGGGATCCAACCCATCTTCGTTTCTATACGCCGGAAAAACTGAAAAAAAAGCTGAAAGCAGCCGGACTCAAATGTATCGCATGGAGAGCCATCTATCTGATTCCGAACAAAATACCTGTTCCGCATTCATCCGGAAAACGTTTTTATCGGATCGAAACACTGACACAAATCGATAACCTGCTGGGCCGTTTTTTCCCCTGGAACCGCATGGGGTGGAATATCATTGTCAAGGCAGTCAAAATTTGATCGCCCGGTTTCTGGTCAACAACCACATCAACAGAAAGGATTACAGATGGGAGAAATCGATAAACTTCTCGAAATAATTCAAAATATATCTTCAGGACAATATTCGAACGACATCATGTTCCTGACCGGCCCGGAAACAGCCGAGCCGATTCGAACGATTGCAGAAGCCATGGGGCTGATGATGGTCAAGGTAGAGGCCAGAGAATATCACCTGGAAACGCTTATTTCAGAGCTGAAAACGCTGAATGAGAAAGTCCGCGCCAATACGATCAAAACCGTATCCACCATGGCCAACGCCCTGGCTGCCAGAGATCCCTATACCCAGGGCCACACGGAACGCGTCGGCAATCTGGCCGGGCAGATCGCCAGAACAATGGGGCTTGAAGCCGGCGATATCGAGTATATCCGATTAGGGGGTCTGCTGCATGATATCGGCAAAATCGGTTTTCCGGATTATCTGTTCATGCCGCATGAAGCAAAGAACCCGCCGGAAATTGTCAGGCGGATCATCAAGCATCCGACGGTCGGTGCAGAAATATTGCAGGATCTGGATTTTTTGGGACCGGCCATCGAATATGTCCGATCCCACCACGAACGGCCGGACGGAAAAGGATACCCGCGCCGGTTAAAGGATGCCGATATTCCCCTGGGCGCAAAAATCATCGCCGTCGCCGATTCGTATGACGCCATGACCACGGAACGGCCCTATCAAAAAGCCAAGTCCATTGATGCCGCCCTGGAAATATTTCAAAGCCACGCCGGTAAACAATGGGATACTGAATGTGTAGAGGCCCTGAGGCGTTATCTGGCCGAACAGAGTCAGCCTGCCTGAGCCTTAAACGGTATTCAGTGCCTGGGTTTCAGGATTTTTCATCAGATAAAAAAGCCTTAATAAATGACCTGAGTCGTAGCCGCATCAAAAATATGAAGCTGATTGAGGTTCAGGGCAACCCGCACCCGGTCGTCGATGCGGACCGTTTTTTTGCCGTCGCACCGGGCGATAAACGTTGCACCGTCAAAATGAATATGGACATGGGACTCATTTCCCAAGGGTTCGACCACATCCACGATGCCGTTGATTTTCCAGGTTTCCGGAAATGGCCCGTCGGTACCTTCAACCATCAGGTCTTCCGTGCGAAGCCCTGCAATAACCGGCTGCCCTTCTTGAAACGATTTTCCCGATACCAGCGGCTTTTCCGGTACCGGCACCTGAAATTTTCCGTTGAAATCCAGGCACCATCCGATGTCTGTTTTAACCATTCGGGTCGGAACCAGATTCATGGGAGGACTTCCGATAAAGCCCGCCACAAAGGTGTTGACCGGGTTCTGAAACAGATCGATGGGTTTTCCCACTTGCTCGATGCGGCCATTGCGCAGCACGACGATGCGATCGGCCAGGGTCATGGCTTCCACCTGATCATGGGTGACATAAATGACGGTGGACTGCACCCGGTGATGAAGCCGCTTGATTTCCGCACGCATCTGGGTCCGCAGTTGGGCATCCAGATTGGAGAGCGGCTCATCGAACAAAAACACCGCCGGCTTACGCACAATGGCCCTTCCCATCGCCACCCGCTGACGCTGACCGCCGGACAGTTCAAACGGCTTTCGGGATAACAACTGTTCCAGACCCAGAATTTCAGCAGCTTCCTGAACCCGGGAAAGAATTTCGGCTTTCGGTGTTTTTTTTAACATCAGCCCAAAAGACATATTTTCCATGACATTCATGTGCGGATAGAGCGCATAATTTTGAAAAACCATCGCAATATCCCTGTCTTTGGGCGCAACGTCGTTGACGATGCGATCTCCGATGCGGACAACACCGCCGGAGATTTTCTCCAGACCGGCAACCATCCGCAGGATCGTGGATTTTCCGCACCCGGAAGGGCCTACCAGAACGATGAACTCCCGGCTTTCGATGTGCAGGGATACGCCATGAACAACCTCGACCTTTCCGAAGGTTTTTACCACCTGCTCCAGGATTACGCTTGTCATGATACGGACCTATTACGTTGAAGATGAATAAATGCAATCGCTGTTAAAACCATGTTTTCATGGGGCAAGTCAAGCATTCTTTAAACCCTGCGCACGGCAAATTTGTTCCATGGTGTTCAACCGGTTTCTAAAAAGTAGATATTGCCTGTAAAAATGTGATATGAGAAATATAAAGCTGTTCCGCTGAATAGAAGACGTTTTCGCCGAATCTTTCAATATTCTGTAGAAAAAAGGAGAACACAGAATGGAAAAAACCGTCCACTGCAAATGTAAAACAGGCTGTAACAGCAGGCGCTGCGCTTGCCTTCGCAACAATGAATCGTGCGACGAATCGTGTCGATGCTCCAATTGCGCCAATCCGCTGAATGGTGTGGATATCGAAGGGCTTTCAATTTGTGCGATTCGACATATTGAGGCACATAAGAATCTTTCAGATGAGCAGTTGGAAGAAAAATTTGAGCTGCCATGTGGCTGTGAAGAAGTGCCGTTGAAGAATCTACTTGGTAATTACAGTTGCTCGGAATGCGATGAAGTATATTGGTATTCATTTTGTTGGAATGATGTCGTTCAAGACAGTTGCACCTGGCATTGTGAGATTTGCGGCGCTTGTCGGGATTGGCGGGAATGGCACTGTGAATTTTGCAACAAATGTACTTATGGCGTGTCACTTCCTTGCGAAAACTGTGGGCGCAGGGAGCGATAATTATCGAAAGAAGGTCAGAATGGAACTCATATCGCGAATCATGTTTATCGTTTTCGCATTCCTCTTGACAGGGTGCGCGGCCCGACCCGATACCATTTCCGGAAATCCTGAGATCATACTGACAAATGTCAAATTCGACTGTGTGCGTTCGGCTTTCATGAATAGCTTTATAAATGAGGGATATACGCTTCGGAACGTATCGAATACACAAATCGTGGCAGGCAAGAAATCAACGAATGCGCCGCTCTGGTATCACACGTTTTACCTCGGAGCGCCGGAAGAACGTGTCACGATTCTTTTTATCCCACTCGACATTCCGGATGCATTCCAGGTTGTCAGCTCGGCTGTCTATGTTTCCGATCCAGGCACGGCTTCCGAAAAAATCTACCCGGTTCAAGGGGTTCAGGAAGACCAGGAACAGCTCATGTCCATGCAATCCATCATTGAAAACCGGTGTCGCAAAAAGGTAGATTTCGGCAATACGAATCAATAAAATTCTTGTCCATATCCGACAGAACATGTTAACGGAAATCACAACACCCTTTAAAACAGGAAGACACCCCGAATGAAACATCACGAAGATTTTTTTGAAGACGTTGGCAATACCCGTATTTATCACCAGTGCTGGCTTCCCGAATCCAATCCGAAAGCAGTACTGATGATCGTCCACGGATTGGGCGAACACAGTGGCAGATATGTAAACGTTGTCAATCACTTTGTGCCGGCAGGGTTTGCGGTTTACGGAATGGACCACCCTGGACACGGAAAATCGGGTGGCGCCCGAAAATATGTAAACCGCTTCGAAGACTTCATCGATCCTGTTAAAGCCTATTTTAAAAAAATACAAGGCTGGCAGGCCGGAAAACCCATTTTTTTAGTAGGCCACAGCATGGGTGGGTTGATCAGCACAGTATATCTGTTGGATCACCAGGCCGGACTGCAAGGCGCAATTCTTTCAGGGCCCAGCGTCAAAATACCCGACAATATCTCTCCCATTACCATTTTTATCGGAAAGATGCTGGATGCACTGACGCCCAAGCTCGGTCTGATCAAGACTGCACCCGAAGGCGTCAGCCGGGATCAGGCTGTTGTTCAGGCATATATCGATGATCCGCTGGTATATAAAGGAAAAACCACGGTAAGGCTGGCGTCCGAATTGCTGAAAGCCACACAGCGGGTCCGCAGCGAAGCAAGGAAAATCACCCTGCCGATTCTGATTCTGCAGGGCGGTGCAGACTGGATTGTCGATCCTTCCGGCGCTAAAATGCTGTTTGATGCGGTCAGCTCTGCCGACAAGCAGATCAAAATCTATGACGGCCTTTATCATGAAATTTACAATGAACCCGAACACCCCCAGGTGCTACAGGATGTTGAACAGTGGATCGATGCACACATGAAATAAGGGATTCAGCCTTTCCTTGGGGATTCTTTCAAACCTGATATTATTTTTTGATGAACAAACTTTCACCCAAAAGAGAAGAGCACAACACCATGAAATGCTCACTATGTAATTCAAGAAAAGGAAAAAGAAAATGTATGGTTACAGATGGCAGCATCTGTTCATTATGTTGCGGAGAAAAACGCAATGAAGAAGCCTGCCTGAGTTGCTCATTTTATAAAGCGCCAAGCACAACTCGCAAGTACGGTGACGTGCCATCCTATTCGACAATTCAGATGGAAGCATCCTATGAACTTCAGGACTATGCCAACACGGTCGAGAGTACCATTTGCGCATTTGATCGTCAAACAGGTCATACAATCAAAGACCCCGATGCAATCCGAATCTTAGAGCTGCTGCTGGATAAATATCATTTTAATGATGAAACGATGCTATTTGACAACGAATTGATTGAAAGCGGCTTTGATCTTGTAGATAACGCCATAGAAAAAGACTTGTCAGATGTTCCTGTAGAAACAATAGTTAAGATACTTAAGGTGATCCATTTTGTCGCAAAAAGAAGAACCACGGGAAGAAGGGAATACTTGAGAATCATTCAAGGCTATGTCGGAGAGCGTATTGCACCAGGGCTTCGTTTAATGCAAGATATCGGGCGGTTTTCGTAAGGCATGAAAACCCCGATCGCTTTGACTTTTGAATTGCCTTAAATTCTTCAGAAATGATCAATAAAACCGAATTTTAGCATTTCACCCATATCATTTCTCCATGCTGTACATTTTTTTCTTGACATATAGCCACAATATAACTACATCATAGCTATATTGTGATTAAAAAATGCCGCAATCGGCACTCGGCCTACTGGAGATCAATATTTTGATCTGAAATATGACCGAACAAAGCAACATAATAGACCAGGAGGACAATGTGAAAATTCTTACCACCGTAAAGAAAGTTGTTGATGTGGAATTGAACATGCACGTTAAAAACGGGGCCATTGTTGAAGAAGGGCTGCAATATGTCATGAATGCCTGGGATGAAAACGCAGTGGAAGCCTCTATCCAGCTCAAGGAAAAGAATAACGCGGAAACGACCACAGTGACCATCGGCGGTGGTGAAGATGTTGTCAAGGTCATCCGTAGAGGCTTTGCCATGGGCATCAAAAACGGGATTCAAATCGATGATCCTGCACTGGCCGGCGCGGATGCGTTTGTCTCTGCCAGAGTGCTGCAGAAAGTTTATGAAAAAGGCAATTATGATCTGGTAATCGCCGGAAAACAGGCACAGGATACCGATAACGGCCAAACCGGAATCATCCTGGCCGAGTATTTGGGACTGCCCTGCGTCAGCAACGTGATCGCCATTGACGTGATGGATGACAAGCACATCAAAGTATCCCGACTGGGAGATTTCGGAACCGAAATCGTTGAAATAGAGCTGCCGGCCGTCGTAACGGTCGATGTAGCGATCAATGTACCGCGACTTCCCCAGACCCGCGGCATCATGACAGCAAAAAAAATGCCCATCCAGGTCATGAACCTGGCCGCGCTTGGCGCCTCGCACGCTGATGTCGTCGGCGCCGGACTGAAATCGAATATTATCGAATTCATCGCACCGGAAGCGCGGAAGACCGGACGGAAATTCGAGGGAGATGCCGCGAAAGTCACGGCCGAGGTTGTCGGACTTCTGGTCAATGAAGCGAAGGTTCTGTAACGAAGCACGTTACGATCATGATCGGACAATAACCGCATTCTTTATGAGGAAACAATATCATGGCAAAAGTTCTTGTAATTGCAGACATCAAACAAGGCGTACTTAAAAGCAGCACAGCGCAACTCTTATCCAAAGCCAAAGCCATCGGAGCGGAAACCGCCGTCGTGGCCATTGGAAACAATATCGGATCGTTAGTTCCCAATCTGGTCAATGCGGGCTCCAATACGCAATATATTGCCGATGATCCGAGCTTAGAGATGTTTTCAGCCGGCCCCTATGCCTCCTGTATCGTAGATGCCGCCAAACAATTCGGCGCCAGCCTGATCTGGTTTGGTTTTTCCGAAAGCGGCAAAGCCGTTGCCCCCAGGGTTGCAGCCCGGCTGGATATTGCCTGCGCAACCGACATTACCGATGTGAAACTGGATGGCGATCAGATTGAATTTACCAGACCCGCCATTACCAACAAGGTGCTGCAGCGCGTCAAAGTCAACTCGACGCAACTCGTAGCGGTTGTCAGAGCCGGCGCCTTTGAGGCCACGGCCGGCATCACGGGAACCGAAAACATTGTCAAACTGACGGCTCCAGCCGCCGATCTGAAGGCCGTCATCAAGCAGATCATATCGGAAGCCAGTGGGGAAATCGATCTTTCCGATGCCAACATTGTCGTCTCGGTGGGCCGGGGCGCCAAGGATCAGGCCGGTATTGCACTTGTAAAAGAGTTGGCCGACGATTTAAAAGCCGGCTTCGGATCGACCCGCGCCATGGTGGATGCCGGATTCATTCCGCATTACAAACAAGTCGGCCAGACCGGTAAAATTGTGGCCCCTACCCTGTACATGGCCATCGGCATTTCCGGCGCTATCCAGCATCTGGCGGGAATGAAAGGCTCCAAAGTGATTCTGGCTGTCAACAAAGATCCCGAAGCCCCCATCTTCAACGTGGCAGACTATGGCATCGTCGGAGACCTTTTCGAGGTGGTGCCGATTCTGCGTGAAGAAATTAAAAAAATTAGAAAAGCTTAAACTGCCGAAACCGCTTTCAATTCACTTTAGGCATTTCCCATTCTGTAACCAACATGAAATAATCTCCTATTTCGTTGTATTTTCAATTTACATGGATGGACAGGATATACATGATAAAGAAGTTTTGTTGAAGAGGCATACAACGATGAATCCCCTTTTAATGTTTCTGGTACTCGCTGTCGGCTTGACTATTTTCGGCCGAACGATGTTTTACAAAATCCGGTTGCTGATAGCGCTTGCACCCACCGATCGCGCCAATCACCTGACAGAGCGGCTCATGGCCTTGTTGACACTGGCCGTGGGTCAGAAACGCCTGATCGGACGAAAAAAAGAAAGAAGTTCAGGCATCATGCATGCCTTTATTTTTTGGGGATTCTGTGTGTTATTGATTCGCAGCCTGAGTTTGTACGGCCAGGGATTTCAGGCAGGATTTGAACTGCCGTTTTTCGGCGATAAATACTTGCTCGGATATCTGTATACGGCATTAAAAGATATCATGGAAGGCATTGTCCTGCTGATGATTCTGTATGCCATCTATCGCCGGGCCGTTGTCAAACCAAAACGCATGCACAATACCTTCGAGGCCTATCTGGTTCTGGTGATGATTGGGGTTTTGATGGTGTCCGACCTGCTGCATGACGGCGCCCGGTACAACCTGGTTCAATTGTTCAACAATCCTGGGCATATCCACTACTTCAACAATCCGGAATACGGCAGCGAATTTCTCTGGACACCGGTGTCTGTGGGCGCCGCATCCCTGATTGCAGGTTTGGGCATGGAAGCCAACGCCACCATCCTGATCGTCATGTTCTGGCTTCACATCTGTACCCAGTTGGCGTTTTTAAATATTCTTCCTACGGGTAAACATTTTCATGTCATCACATCACTTCCCAATGTGTTTCTGAAAAGCCTGGGCTACCCCCACGAAAAAAACAAGATACTGGATCTGGAAGATGAAGCCGCCTGGGAGAATGAAACACTTGGGATCAACCATATCCATCAGCTTAACTGGAAACAAGGACTCGATCTTTACACCTGCACCGAATGCGGGCGATGCAAGGAAGTATGCCCGACATATACCACCAACAAACCGCTGAATTTGTATGAATTCAACGATAAACTCAAGCATGAACTCCTGGAGAACGCCGACAACATCATCCAGAAAACCAAGCTGTCTGCTCTCATCAATCGATGTCAGAGTGCCGAGCAGATCCAAACCATCAAGGACGAAATCACTTCCCTGAACAGCAAAAAGTCACTGATCGGTGATGTCATCGAACCCGATACGCTGTGGGCCTGCACGACCTGCCGCGCCTGCGAAGAAGTCTGCCCGGTCACCATCGAGCATGTGCCCCGAATCATCGCCATGCGACAGGGTCAGACACTGATGGCGGAAGCCTATCCGCCGGAACTGAACATCGCCCTGAAAGGCCTTGAATACAACGGCAACCCGTGGGGGATCGGTTACGACAAACGCGCCGATTGGGCCGAGGGGCTCGACATCCCGACCATGGCGGAAAATCAGGATGTGGATTATCTCTTATGGGTCGGATGCGCCGGTTCGTTTGATGATCGAACCAAGAAAGTATCGGTCAGTCTTACCAAAATTCTGAAAAAGGCCGGCATCCGTTTTGCGATTCTCGGGGTCGAAGAAAAATGCACAGGTGATTTCGCCCGACGCGTCGGCAGTGAAATGCTGTTTCAGATGATGGCCCAGGAAAACATCGAAACCTTGAACACCTACAAAGTCCGGAAAATCATCACTGCCTGTCCGCATTGTCTCAATGCCCTGAAAAACGACTATCCGCTGCTGGGGGGAAATTATGAGGTCATTCACCATGCCGAATTCATCGACCGGCTGATTAAGGAAGGCAAAATCACGCTGAAGCAATCGGTGGCCGGCGGATTGACCTATCACGATCCCTGTTATCTGGGCCGGTACAACAATGTGTACGATGCGCCCCGGTCGATTCTGAAATCGCTCTCGCCGGACGGAGTCAAGGAACTCGACCGGCATGGCCGGGAAAGTTTCTGCTGCGGCGCCGGCGGCGGAAGAATGTGGATGGAGGAGAACATCGGCAAACGCATCAACATCGAACGGTCCGAAGAGATCGTCGGCCGTCAGGTCGCAAATGTGGCCGTCGGCTGCCCCTTCTGCCTGACCATGATCGAAGATGGAATGAAGGCCCTGAGCAAGGAAGAAGAGATCAAGACATTGGATATCGCCGAGTTGGTTGAAAAAAACATGGCATAACCATCAATTTGATGATCAATGCCAGAAAAGGAATATCTTGAATGATTAGTTATCGCGTCATTCGATGCGAAAAAGGGCTCTGCCGGAACAGCGAACAAGAGCTGATTCCGGAAGAGCCCCTTTTGCTCCGTGTCGAAGGCAAGCCGTATTCCGTTGTCATGCGGACCCCGGGTGAAGAAATTCCCCATGCTGCAGGGTTCTGCCTGGGCGAAGGACTGGTGGACAGTTATGGTGATTTTGCGACCATCGGGTTCTGCAAAGATATGGACCCGAATGTTGTTGAAGTCCGGCTTACCCCCGACAGACGGGAAAAGGTTTCCGACATTCTCGATCGACGGGGGTTTATCAGTCAAACCAGTTGCGGTATCTGCGGCAAGGAAATGATCAAAGACCTGTATCAGACACTGGTACCGGCAGAAGACAATTTCCAGATCGATATGGATCAGGTTTTCGGATGCATCGACAAGCTGGCGGAAAATCAGGATTATTATAAAAGCACCCGGGGATCTCACGCCGCCATGATTCTCGACGCCGGGATGACCAAACTGTCTTTTTCCGAAGATGTCGGCCGGCATAACGCCCTCGACAAAGCCATCGGAAAACTGTTACTGGCCGGCAAACTGAAAGATGCCGTGGTGGCGGTTCTTTCTTCCCGAATCAGTTACGAGCTGGTGCAGAAAGTCGCCCGCGCCCGTTTGCCCATCATCGTCAGTATGTCCCGCCCGACCGCTCTGGCTGTTGACATGGGACAAACCCTGAACATGACACTGGCCAATGTCAAGGCGTCTGAATTGTTCGTGTTCTGCGGGGAGCAGCGCATCATGAAAATATATAGACTTTCAGAAAATTCACTTCGCAAGGCAGCAGGGAGGGAATAGGCCTTTTCGGCCATTTCCGACCGATAACGCCGCGAAATTATGTTTCTGAAGGTCTATATAACTTCTGTTGGCCAGTTCGGACACACCGCCAGAGCCGCCATTGAATCCGTGGACAATAATATGGTTCCAGCAAACTGGAAACTACATAACGATTTAGCTCAGCGGCTCGCACTATGTAGCACAGCGGAGTGGTGTGAGTCCGCTGGATCGATTGGTTGGGCGGTCTTTGCATATTTTTCTCCGGCGATTTTTATTAATAATCTCAATGCTTCGTTTACAGATTCATTGTATCGTTGTTAAATATCATGGGATAAGCATCCCATTCTTTTCACTAACATCAAACAAAAAGCAACAAAGGCTTGGTCACATCTTTGTTCAAGGTTATCGGTAACCGCTTGACGGGTAACCGGTAGCACA
>CAJBLH010000203.1 GCA_903953895.1 uncultured Desulfobacteraceae bacterium
ACTTTGTCTTGGAGTGATACTTGCGGTTTTTTTTACCACGCCTTCACGAAGCTGGGTGGTCATCTCCTGAACATCACTTCGATTGATATCCAGCTCCTGCGCGATCTGCTCATTGGAGATGTTCAGTCCCATGAAGTACAAGACACAGTATCCAGACCTTGAGGGGTTGATGGTGCCCGGAGAAAACGGTACCAGTAAGATCATCGAATCGCTTCGCGCACGATTTGCACTCATAGCGCTGCCTTGCGGGCTCTTTTTCATCGAAGCCTCTTCTGATGACTTGCCTGGAATCACAAAACGGGCACTGTCTTCCCTCCGGCCAGCGAAGTTCCCGTACGGTATCGTAGCACTGGGCATCATCAATCAAGTTCTTTATGTTTATCTGCATCTGTTGGTCTCCTCTCGTGATGTGGGAAAGTGGATTCTCCTTCGACCCCGGAATCCAACATAAGCCTTATTTTTGATTATATCGGTGTCAACTTCATCATATTCTGAAATAACAACTGCACGCCTTGAGCCCGGACAAATCAGGATATGGTGAGAACCCTTTTTTCGTTTGTATCGGCGGGCAGCCATGCAATTCGAATAACCTGACCAAGGTCTTCCAGGATTCAGGTCTTATCTTTAGCATTCTGCAAACTCGATGAATGATCTCTCAATACCAACCATTTCGATTTGAGGAACATATTTCTGATTATCGAGAATGTAGCCACATTCTATCAGATAGTCATCAATCGAGCCGAGTGATGCCATTTCTTCAAATTGAATATCCATAACTTCATAAAGATTTTTCTTTACGCTGCTTTTGCAAGTGGCATGACAATTTCGACAGCCTCAAACGGTACAGATATTTGACCTTCTTCTGTCCGTTCAATTAGTCCGAGTTCTTCAAGTCTATTTACGTCAGCGTGTACGTCTGAGTAATTTCTTTCTGCCGTTATTGATAGTGCGTACACACTGCACGGGCCTGTTTTACTTAAAGTATCAAGCAAATCAAGTCGAGCAGGGGTTAATTCACTGAAAAGCGATTTCGCAGACTCAAATGAAAGTCTGAAGTTTAACAGCTTTCCATCTTCAGATTCTTTTATTTGTTGACGTGCAGCCCGGATTGCAGAACCGCACCTTGCCACTTCAATAATTGCTTTCATGATTCTCTCCAGATTACAATGTCGTTTTCAAAATCGTCAAGCAATTGATCGATATTTTTGAAGTCGTAATCTATTTCTGTTGTGTTCACATGTTTGTGATCGCCTTTTCCCCGTTCGTTATCGTATCGAACTCTGCATTTTCCGTTATGGCCGTAATAAAGTCGGTATTTATATTTGTGCGTACTTGGTGGTGTTGGCTCTCGTAATTCCCAGATAACGACTTCCACTATTGATCCGTCGTCGTAAACTTCTTTTGCTTTAGCGATTAGCTTTACCTTCATGTATTGCATTGTAGCAATTCATGAAACTCTTGTCGAGCGGCAATATTATCAAGGCGACGAACGTTGCGGATCAGGCATGCTGTTAAGCGTCGCCTACATCCCGTTTGTGTTAGGTGGCTGGTTCTGATCGTTTCTTCACACTACACCCTTCGCAGCCCTTGCCTTCGAAACAACGAAAAACTCCAAACCCTTTTGTCTGAGTATCTTCCACGTGTCCGGTGTCAGACACTTGCTGCTACGTTGCATTGATAAAATTCGACCCTTTAGAAAGTCTCTTCGCTTGCACTTTCACGCCAACTGACCGGATTCAGTTTAGAAAAGCGCCATTTCCTTAGGCATAATGATTTCCGATGACCCGATGGGCGGAATTGACAGGCCTCGTGCCAATCTCACCAGCACCCAGCCATCTACGACTTCCGCCAGATTCTGCCGACATTCTTCCAAGGTTCTTCCGGTTGCCCAAAGCCCTTTCAATTCTGGCACTTAACCATAGTACGGCTCATCATCTTCAATAATTTCGTAGCGTGCATGACATAATGCGGTTCGATATAATCATGGATCATTAGGGCCTCCTGTGATTATTATGACGGAGGGCAGGGGGCGGATTTTTCTTTTTGGAATTGGCGGCAGAAGGGGGGGTGGGTTTTTGATCATGTTGCCGATCATATGGCCGATATCCCGGTAGCAGGAAAGTAGGTCGGCGTGGATTGCCCGGGGTGATGTAGTGGCAGGCCAAGGCCGTGTCGAGCCAGTGCCGGGTTTTGGCCTGTTCGACATCGACATCGCTGAGCTTGCTGACAAAATGCGATTCGTAACGCCGTTTCTGCCATGCTTCAGCCAGATTTGCCCCCATCGACTGCGAAGGCCTTCGAATCTGATCCGTCATTCCCGCCTGTTTCAATATTTTGGACTTTGGACAAACATATCCTGTAAGCTCGAAATTAACGCTTCAAAACAACAACTTTTTACATGGCTTTCAGAGTTAGCAATACTTTTTGGCTCATGTTGGGTTTCAGGGTCTTACCGGACGAGCAACTCGACCAGGGAATGAAGCAGTGCTTTGCCTCGTTTTCTAACATTGTGAGTGAATTCAAATAAGCCAAGGTAGAAGGGGAGTTTTTCCTGTGAGATA
>CAJBLH010000204.1 GCA_903953895.1 uncultured Desulfobacteraceae bacterium
CCCCCCGCACACACACACACACACACACACACACACACACTCTCTCTCATTCAATAAAACCCTTGATGTTCGGTACGTCCGAGCAGGGGTTTTCAATACGTTTTCCCTAATATCGAAACAAAATTTATTCGCAAATTCAGATTATTATTATTTCGATTGGGGTCATCCTTAATACATCACACATGCTTCAGGATATATCTATAGACTTTCTGGTATTACATTTCGCAGCTATAGGGCGGAATCTGTATTGTTTACGCTGACAACCGATAACGCAGCGAAATAAAAAAACTGAATGTCTATTCATAATTGATCGATTGGGATGCATGATGAATATGAACGCTTCTGTTCATAAGAAAGTCTCCTTGAACATGGACGTATGAAGGCTGAACAATGGCGTTATACCGGCAGGTATCCAAACCTTGCAGACATCAAAAAGAAAGGAAATCAGTATGAAAAAAACATGGGTAAGCACTTTCGGTTGCATTATTGTGATGGTTACGGCCGTTGCATGGGCCACGCCGGTTCCGGTTCCGGATTCCGGGCAGACGAAGTGTTATAACGACACCATCGAGATCCCGTGTCCTACATCTGGGCAACCATTTTATGGCCAGGATGCCAGTTACAGCATCAACCCAATGTCTTACACCAAGCTGGATGGCAGCGGCAATGTGTTGCCGGATTCGGCCGAGTCTTGGGTGATGGTGCTGGATAACGTTACGGGGTTAACCTGGGAGATGAAAAACTCCAAGGACGGGAATGAAAACTATAGCAACCCCCATGACTCGGACAACACTTACACCTGGTACGACAGCAACCCTGCAACCAATGGTGGCAATGCGGGTACTCCGGGCAGTGGGACGGATACCGAGGACTTCATCAAGGCGCTGAATGATGCCAGTTATGGTGGCTACAGCGACTGGCGGCTGCCTACCCGCAGAGAGTTGGCGTATATTCTTAATGATGGTGTTATTGGAACAACGATTACGACCCGGTATTTTACCAATACGGCCGCGTCGTGGTACTGGTCTAGTACTACCTATGTGTATAACGGCTACGCATGGCTCGTGAGTTTCGACGACGGCCACGTCGGCAGCACCGATAAGTTCAACGCTGGTTATGTTCGTGCTGTGCGAGGTGGACAGTGATTATTTGGTTATTTGAATTTATGAATGGCGGGCATAGGAACCCGGCCAGCAAATATGGTACGATACGAACATTTACCCATATACAATAAGTCTATAGAATTGGGCGTATATCTTGATACGATTATCAGAAATTTCAGTCGTTATCACAAATACACCATTGGTCAGGATTTACGGGATTTGTCACGAAATGTTATCAAATCGATCATTCGCGCCAACTCATCCGTTACCAAAACAGAACCACTGTTCGATCTGGTGCAACATTTTGAAATGTTGAAGACTATGCTGTTTTTTGCCAAAGAGGCAAAGGCATTTCAAAACTTCAATTCATTTCAACATGCCACCGGCTTGGCGGTGTTGCTGTGCAAACAGAGCGAAGGATGGCTTCAAAGCAGCAAAAGGAGCCAGAATCATCAACTGCAGGTCAAAGCAGGCAGATGAGTGTGTTCAGAATACTGTGCGCCTTTTCCGCCAAAACATCTATGTCAATGAGACCATTGGGAATATTTCGCATAATCATTCAGGATACTGAACAATCGGTATCCGGTGGCAAGATACCGTCCGGTGTCTTAACGTCAAGTGAGAAGGTGACTGGCCGCGCCGTGGTACTGGTCCAGTACTACCAACGCAAACAATACCAACAACGCGTGGAACGTGAATTTCGACAACGGCAACGTCAACAACAGTAAGAACAATAGCAACTATGTTCGCGCCGTGCGAGGTGGAAAGTATTCGCTGCTGTCTTTTCGGTCCATTTACAATGCGTATATGGATTTCTGAAGGAAGAGTGCTTATATCAACAAAGCCTTGGCCAATGGATATTCGGTTGCGGTTTTGGAGGAAGGTACTCATGGTAAATGGATCAAACACCGGTATGTCAGCGTGGTATGGATGCATGGGGCTATCCCGGGATTTCAAGGCCGGGGCTAAAAAGAATGGTTTCGAATCCCGGTTTTGAAATACCGGGTCACAAAAACGGGAGGGATTATATGAAACGCAAACTGTTGTTAACTGTATTGTTCGCAATCTGTTTTTTTTCTCTGACTATTGTACCGCTTCATGCCGGCTATGTGGACATCGGCGACGGCACTGTAACCGATACCTCAACCGGGTTGATGTGGCAGCAGGCCAAACCGGCCAACACCATGACCTGGCAGCAGGCTCTGGCCTATTGCGAAGGGTTGTCCCTGGCAGGCTATACAGACTGGCGGCTCCCAACGAAAAAGGAATTGATCAGCCTGGTGGATGACAGTCGGAATAATCCATCAATCAATACGGATTATTTTCCAGATACGGCCGCGGGGTGGTATTGGTCCAGTACTACCTACGGAAACGGTCCCTACTACCTCGCGTGGAGCGTGAGTTTCGACTACGGCGGCGTCATCTACTACGGCTATAACTACACTAAGAGCAACGCTGGTAACGTTAACGTTCGCGCCGTCCGGGGTGGACAGTCTGGATCATTTGCTAATTTGGTTATTTCTCCAACCAGCCGGAATGTGACCAAAGACGCTGGCGCCACGACATTCAGCGTTTCAAACACCGGAACCGGAACCATGCCGTGGAGCGCATCGGTTATATCCGGCAGTTGGCTAACGATTACATCGAGCGCCAGCGGTACGGATGCCGGAACGATCAATTGCAGTTTCACGGCCAATACCAGCGCCTCATCCCGAACCGCCACCATCCGGGTAACAGCAACCGGTGCAACCGGCAGCCCGGCGGATGTGACAGTGATACAAGCACCGGCACCAACGCCTACACCAACGCCTACACCAACACCTACTCCAACGCCGGTTCCCGTGCTGTCGGTGACGCCATCCAATCAATCTGTGGCAAAAGATGTCGGCACGACCTCATTTAGTGTGTCCAATACCGGAACTGGCGCCATGACATGGAGTGCATCGGTAATATCCGGCAGTTGGCTTACGATTACATCGGGCGCCAGCGGAACGGGTGCCGGAACGATCAATTGCAGCTTCACGGCCAATACCGGCACCTCATCCCGAACCGCCACCATCCGGGTAACAGCAACCGGTGCAACCGGCAGTCCCAAAGATGTTACCGTGACACAACAGCCAGGATCGACAAGATTGACAATATCCGGTAGCGTGAAAACATCTTCCGGTACTGTAATTTCCGGAGTGTCGATCACCTTCAGCAACGGCGGAGGATTGGCGACAACCGATGCCAGTGGCAACTACAGCATAACCGTACCCTATAATTACAGTGGCACGGCAACGCCTTCCAACAACGGGGTTACTTTCATACCGGCTTTCAGAACATATTCCAATGTCACGGTCAACAAGACCGGTGAGAATTATACTGCAACCCCAATTGCAAATCCCATGATTGGTTCCAATTCAATTGATGGAATGGATGTGGTCAAGATTACGGATATGTCTGGCTTGCTTCCTGCTGGTGGTGGCGCTGTCACTGCAAGGGCATGGGATAAAGATGGAAACGAGATTCCAACGGCAGGGTATGCCTCGCCATTACTCGTTGAAAATCACGGAACCACCAGCATTCAGGGCGCGGACCTTGAAGCCAGATTCCCTGATGACGCTCCGACAGCTTATACCTTTTTGGTTGAATCGTCAAAAATGTTTATTACCAATGTCAATAACAGTATTGATGGCGCAGTCAAGGTTCCCATCATTTATTCAAACGGGCTAAGCAACTTTGTCTCAAACTCCATCGGTTCCCGTAATACCCTTAAAGTGACGGATATGTCCGGCACCATTGTTAGCGGTGGCATTGCGATTACTGTTACTGCCTGGGATGCATCCGGCAACCCGATTCCTGAATCCACGTCCGCGGCGCCTTTGAAGCTTGTCAATCATGGCACAACCATCATTTATGGTTCATCTCTTCCCGCCCGTTTTCCAACGGGTACGCCAATGACTTATGAGTTTACCATCGCATCACCGAAACTGGTTATTTCGAATGTGAAAAACAGCAGTGATGGAACACTGAATATTCCGACAGTTTATACGGTTGGGGTCAGCAGTTTTGTCGCAAACTCCATCGGATTTCGAAACACCCTCTATATTTCGGATTTTTCGGGTGCATTGGATATTGGCGGAGCGGCCATCAACGTCAGGGCATGGGATGTGGATGGAACGGAAATTCCCGAGTCTGAATCTTTCAGTTCTTATAAAATTTCCAATTATGAAACGGTAAAGATCAATGGTGCAGAGCTGGCCAGCCGGTTCCCTTCCGGTACCCCCATGACTTATGAGTTTACCGTCGATTCATCCAATGTTGTGATCACCAATGTCAAGAGCAGCTCGGATGGCAGTATCAATATCCCAACGGTTTACACCAGCGGGATCACCAACTATACGACCAACTATGTCAGTGATCTGAATACCATTCAAATTACGGACATGTCCGGCGGTATTCCGGCGGATGGAGCCAGTATAACCATTGTGGCCAGAGATGTGGAGGGAAATTTGATTCCCGAATCAGGAGGCGTTGCAGCGCTGAAACTCGCTAATCACGGCACAACCACCATTGAGGGAGGTGACTTGAAGAATCGTTTCCCTGGTTTTCCTGTTACGTACGAATTTTCAATTGGTTCAACAAGTGCGGTCATCACCAATATGACGAAAAGTACGGATGGAACAATCAATATCCCGGTGGTATTCACCCTTGGACCTTATGGAGGGATATAAAGAACTGTTTGTCTGAATAGAAATTATTGTGGATGGTAACTGAAACGGGGGTTAAACAGGAAAAATTTGTTTAACCCCCGTTTTTTCGTTTTACTGACAGATGTCATGCCGCACCATGAATGTCACTGGTGCTGTTGGTACGCATGTGACAGACCGAAATCCCTGATTGCCGAAGCAGTAGATGACATGCAAACTGATTCTGGCTTCGGCATACCGGGCCATCAGCCCGGTTGCATACCCCCGATCTGTTCCGTATCCGCTTCCTGGAGCGTAAATTTATCGATCGTCGTCTTCATTTTGGTCAGCTCGGCATTGGAATAATACTTGAACTCTATAACCCAGCGCCGGCCTGCAAACTTTTCATGAAATTTTCCGAAAATTCTTTGGTACTGCCCGGATACGCAGTGATAATGCGCTGTACCCAGGAAATATCTGTTCTTAAATTCAGGTCTGTCAAAAATTCTGGGAATTTCCGGTGGCGACAGATTATTCATCGCAATCCAGTCAAGCAGGCTTTCAAGATTGGCGGATGCTTCATTCTGAACATTAATTGGCGCTATGGATGGAACCGATTCTGCGTAGCGCTGAATCAGCCGTCTCCTCCCACCAGATACGTTCAAACCCCAGAGACACAACCGCATAGCATTTCAGATTCAGGTTTCCGTATTTCAGGTTCAGCGATTTTCCATACTGATCCACCTGAAATTGGGCATCGGCCATCTTCTCAGCCAGTGCCGGGATGGATTTCAGAGCGTCAGAACTCAGGCCACAGGCTTCTTCCCCGCTCAATCCCGCATCTGCAAGGGATACAAACTTGAATTCGATCAGGATATCAAAAACCTTCACCTGCATCGTATCGGGTCGCCTGATCAGGGTCAGGTCCGCATGCCTGCGGGTGATTTCTTTTTCTGAATCCATGACA
>CAJBLH010000205.1 GCA_903953895.1 uncultured Desulfobacteraceae bacterium
AGCGCCTTTCGCTGCTTGAAGTCCTCTCTTGGTTTACGTCCGGTCTTTCATCAAATCGAGCGTCGAACGGATGCGCACATGTTTGTCTCTGTACTTGCATATCATATCCTTCACATCATCGAGCAACGGTTGAGACTTCACGGCGATCATCGTTCATGGGAGACGATCCGCGAGATTCTTTCAACTCACAAACGATTAACTATTGAGTACAATGTCAAAGAACAGAAACAAACTATTCATTACCATTTGAATCTTTGCAGTAAACCAGAACCGACTCATAAAGAAATCTACTACCGGTTGGGTTTATTTGGAGTTCCTCTGAGCAGGAGGTATGTCACAGTAAAATGAGTAGTGACCATAAAATTTCACGAAACCATTCTGGCTATATTTTTTTCTCAAAAACGGCGAACTTGGGCTAATCACTTTTGGTGACAATGACAATGGACACCGGGCAGTCTGGCTGAATTATTAACGCGTTCTCTAAACAATCGTTAAAGGGTTTTTTTTTCATCAATGGCTTGCCATATCACGAGCGCAGCCCTCGTGCGACAACATGCCGACGCCGGAATGTAATGAAGTGAAACCAGATTCCTGCATGGGGTACACAATTCGTTCTCTCTGCAACTGACGACGCGTTTTAATCCCTTCAACATCATAGAAGCCCAGAAAAACGGTTGACAGTAACTATCAATAACTGTAAGGCATTGACATGATATGGTGCATTCTGGGTCAAACGTTGTCTTAAGACCAAAGAGGTACACGTGACAAATGAAAAATCAGGCGATGTCCTGACCATCGATGAGTTGACTGCCTACCTGAAAATTCCGAAGTCGACGCTCTACAAGCTTGTTCGGGAAGGCAAGATCCCCTCCCAGAAAATCGGCCGGCACTGGCGATTCCGAAAAGTGGCCATTGACCAATGGCTTGAGGAGCCGCGTGCGAACAAGCCCCTTTCAGGACAAAATCGATAATGGCGACGCCATTTACCAACTGCGCCATACGGATATTGGGCCAAGCACCCGTGCCATATCAAAGCCTTGACATGCTGGTGCCCCCAGTCGGTGTCGGCAAGACCACCTCGCTCCAGGTTCTCTACGAACTCAATGATTTGCCGCTGCTTTACTTCACCCTCGGTCTGTATTGTCCCATAGCTGTAACCACAGGAAAATCAATGTGATGAACTTCGGAGAGCCCATCAACCTCAACACCATCGCGTCTCTTGGCGAACACCTGTACCAACAAGTTGCAAACCTGCATGATGAGGCAATGAGATTGACAACTAAGGCGCTGGAGGCACAACACACCAACAATGACGAAACCGCACGCGCCTTGTTTTCCCAGGCGTTGGAGAAAGAACGGACCGCAGCCGCGGTGCTTGAACCTGCGGTACTGGTTGAGCCCATACGGGCAACGCTTTTCCGCAATGCTGCGGAATTGGCCTTGAAGTGCGACGATCCTGAATCCGCTCAAAAGCTTGTGGCTGAGGCCATGCTTGGCATCCCTCCGCGAAATCTCATTGATGAACTTCTTGAAATACTTGCCTCTTCCGCCAAGCTTGCAATCGCACCGGACGCTGGGAGCAAAGTGAGAGAGTCGAAGAAACAGTTCGGGCTCCCGTTCAATGTGCTGACCACAAACCTGCCTCGCCGGAGGCGCTTTCTCGAACAGCTTCTCGCCATACTGCCGAAGGCGGAGACTGTGGACATACTGGTCTCCGATTATGAGATTGCCAGTTTTTTGCTATTTTCCGGCCAATGGCAGTTTGCCGACCGCGTCCGGATGGTAGTGGGCCGATCGACACCCCAATCGGTGAATCAGGTTGGGAACAATCGATTTCACGACAGACACAGTCCCGCAATCGAGCGTGAAAAAGCCAAAACAGACGACCTTTCAGGGCTTCTCGCCGTAAAAGTGGCGTTGGCGGAAAATCGACTTCAGGTCGGCATACACACCAAAGACGATATTTGCGGCGCTGCCTATGTCATCAAGACGCGTCAGGGGGAAGTTCATGGTTTTCTCGGATCCGCGGATTTCACTGAAAATGGTCTCATCCATCCGCTTCAGCTCATGGCCTCGCTTCCCGATGAGCATTGTGCAGAATTGACGCATCTGTTTGATTCGCTGCATGCCACCAGCCTAAATGTCAATGAACATTTGACGACCTTGATCGACCATCATTTGCGTGAGTACACGCCTTATCAGATCTACCTGAAAGGGCTCTATGAATATTTCCGCGGTCGGGAAATCACAGCAGGTGTTTGGGAATCCAAAGACTCAAAGGTTTATCGTATCCTGAGTGACTACCAAAGAGATGGCTACAGGCAACTCCTTCATATCGCAGGAAAATATGGCGGTGCGCTACTTTGCGATGGTGTGGGATTGGGAAAAACGTTCATTGCGCTGATGCTTATCGAGCGGCTGGTTCACGAGCGCAAACGCGTTGCTGTCATTGTTCCGAAGTCCACACGCGAGGCGATCTGGGAAGTGCTCATCAAACAGTATATCCCAAACGCACAAGGACTGTTCGGCAACCTGGTCGTTATCTACAACCACACGGACCTGCTTCGTGTGGTCACTCAAGATAGGGATTTTCCCGCTGAGATGGATCAGATCCGCGATCAATGTGATGCCATCATCGTGGACGAAGCCCATCATTTCCGAAATTTATCATCGAGGCGACATCAAAAGTTGTTTGAATTGGCCGTAAACAAGCTCGTTTTTTTACTTACAGCCACGCCCATCAATAACAGCCTGTTTGACCTCCAGCACTTGGTGGATTTTTTCATAAGGCGAGATGACAAACGGTTTTCCCACCTTGGTATCAACAGCATTCGGGGGCACCTGATCCAGAAAGAAAGAATCATTGAGGCCAAGATGGGGATGGCCGAAAGCGAAGATCTGGTCATATCTGATTTTGATACCGTGGAGGCTGAACGCATCTTACGCGATGATACGCTCTTTCGCGAGGCGGTGGTTCAACGCAGTCGTGCGTATGTCCGAAAGCGCGAACATTTTTCGGAAACAATACTGGCGTTTCCGGAACGCCAGTCTCCAAAAGTTGCCGGCTACTCGCTTATGAAGACCTACGGTGGACTGCTGGGTGAACTCCGGAAAGCCTTCGACCGGGATGACCCGTTGCTCAAGCTACCCATTTATTACCCGATGGCCTATGCGCGGAAGCCGGCTGAGAGCGTCGAGGACAGGAAAGAAGAAAATCGGCAGCGGCAGATCGTCGGTCTGGTGCGTACCACGATGCTAAAGAGATTTGAAAGTTCGTGGAAGGCGTTTCAATACACCTGTGAAGACCTTTTGCTCAAACTTATCGCCGCACACCGAACACTGGATGAGCGCCGGTATGAAAAATGGAGAGGCTCGAATTCATTATTGCTGTATCAAATTGAAAAGCATATGAACGAACGCTATGATCATCCCTTCGATGCGGAGGACATCGAGGAAGAGGATCTCTTTTCACCCTCTACGGATAGCCGCTTTGCTCTCGATAAGCGGCTTTTCAAAGTAAAGGAGATCATAGCCGACATCGAACAGGACATGAACCTTCTTGTCATTTTCCTTAATACCCTCCGTGGACTCTCGGCAGAGCATGACACAAAAGTACAAACCCTCCTGGATCTTCTTAAAAACGACCCCCTGCTCAGCAGTCACAAGGTGGTCGTGTTCAGTGAGTTCCAGGATACAGCACGATACGTATTTGAAACCCTAAAGGATGCCGGCATTCGTCATCTGTTTGAGATTGACAGCAGCTCCAAGGTAGATCGTCTTGAGGTAATCCGGCGTTTTTCTCCATTTTATAATTACCACGATGAAGAAATACTGCAGAAATCTTTGGGCAATCCCATCCGCGTTCTCATTTCAACGGATATTCTGGCCGAGGGGCTCAACCTGCAGGACGCTTTTCTGATGATCAACTACGACCTTCACTGGAACCCGGTTCGACTGATGCAGCGTATCGGCCGTGTGGACCGGCGGATGAACCCGGAGACCGAGAAACGTATCAGGGAAGCAAGGCCCGAAGAAAAGGGGTATCGGGGAAAAATGTGGTTCTGGAACTTTCTGCCCCCAGCGGAACTCAATGATCTTCTCAGTCTCTATCATCGGGTATCCCACAAGGTATTGCGCATCTCGGAGACCACCGGCCTGGAAGGGGAAAAACTGCTGACCCCGGAGGACCGCTTCAGGACGCTGAAAGATTTTAACGCCGCATACGAAGGCCAGGCCACCACGGAAGAGCAACTGCGCCTCTTACTCAATAAAGCGTTGCAGGAAGACCCACAACTGGAATCTTTCCTCGAATCGCTTCCCTGGAGGGTCTTTTCAGCAAAATCGGCTGCCGGAGGAACGCCGGGTCTTTTTGCCTGCTATCGCTTTCCACCGGTCGGGAAGGCAGGCAAAACAAACGAATTGGGGGAGCTTCGATGGTACTTTCTTCCGGACGGATCAGACAAGACTTTGGCGACACTGGAAGAAATCAATCGCCATATCGCTGCAGAACCGGAAACACCACGGCCCTTACCCCGCTCCCTCAAATACAGACGAGAGAGATTGAAAGCCATCGAGGCCCATATCCGTTCCCGAGACCTCAAGGCACGTAAATCTATCACGATGGCACAGGTTGCGGGAAGTCAGGATGAAGAAAACAGGCTTAAATTGGTAGCCTGGATGGATGTGGTCGATTCTGATAAACACACAAGCGGCCTTTCAGTTTCAAATAGGGATCGAAAATGAAGAAACCGGATGCCAACCATTATCGCCTCTTTATCAGCAGCGTTCAGAAGGAGCTCGCGGTGGAACGGCGGGCGGTAAAGGATTTTATCACCCATGATCCTTTGTTTAGCCGGTTCATATCGGATGTGTTCCTGTTTGAAGATATTCCGGCCGGAGACCGCAAACCCGACGATATCTATTTGAGAGAGGTCGAAGGGTGTGACATCTACCTTGCCATTCTCGGCAACGAATATGGATGGAAGAACGATGCTGGAATGTCGCCGACTGAGCTGGAGTTTGAACACGCCACCAAAACCCATCGTGAACGCCTGGTCTTTGTTAAGGGCGATGATGATACGACGCGTGCCCCTGAAATGGCTGAGTTGGTGCGCAAGGCAGGCCGCCAGGTTACCCGGCGCCGTTTTTCAGATACCCCCGGCCTGATTCGAGAGGTATATGCCAGTCTCATCGAGTGTCTGGAGCATCGTGGCGCGCTCAGATCAACGCCTTTTGACGGCAGCGTTTGTGACGGAGCAACGCTCCACGATATCGACAATGCGCACGTTACGGCTTTTGTGAAAGCTGCTGAGGCTGCAGGCCGGCTGAAGCTCAAAGGGCCACGCTCTCCAAAAGCGGTGCTTCAGAATTTCAATCTTCTGCGAGATGGCCACCCCACGAATGCAGCCATTCTGTTGTTCGGAAAGAGCCCTCACCAGTTTTTCAACAATGTGCAGGTGCATTGCTTCCATTTTTACGGCACGGAAAAGCGCAAACCCATCGCTTCCCAACAGCCCTATGAGGGGAGACTGTTTGAAGTCATTGATCAGGCAGTGGAGTTCGTTCTGGGCAAGATTGACCGAAGCGTGGGTACCCGCGCGATGAGCACCCAGGCTCCGGTTGAGTTCGAAATCCCCCGCCCTGTCATTACCGAAGCCATCGTCAATGCGGTTGCCCACCGGAATTACCACAGCAACGGATTTGTCCAGGTCATCGTCTTTTCCGACCGGGTGGAGGTATGGAATCCCGGGGAACTGCCGCCAGGTCTGACGCCGCAACTGCTGCGGGAGCCGCATGGTCCGATGCCTCGCAATCCACTGATTGCCGAACCGCTGTACCGGATCAATTACGTGGAAAAAGCTGGAACCGGCACAACCGATATGATCGCTGATTGCCAAAAAGCCGGACTTCCGGAGCCCGACTTCGAGCAGCGCGGCCCCTATTTCGTGGTGACGGTGTGGCGGGATAGGCTTACGGAGGATGTAATTGCCTCGTTGGGGCTCAATGATCGACAGAAAACGGCCATTTTGTTTATTAAACAACATGGCAGAATCACAAATAAGCAATATCAGGAGCTTAGCAAGGTAACTGATCGTACGGTTCTTCGCGATATTCAAGAGTTAATTAACAAAGATGTGTTTCATAAAATTGGAACAACGGGTCGGGCCACATATTATATTCTCAAAAAGAAACCCGACATAAACCCGACAAACCCGACATGACACCATTCATCACAGAATCCGACATAAACCCGACAAACCCGACATCCGGTAGACTCCGAGTGCAGCTTATTGCAATCGGAATGGGATATTTATCGGACATATCAGACAGGTACCATGGCACAACGGGTTAAACGGATCCATAAAAAAGGTTTCAGATAATGGCAAAGCAAAAGAAAAGCAATCATTCGGTTATCCCGCCGGTCCCTCGCGAAGCCATCGCCGCTGTGAGGTGCGAGGAGGACTTTATCGAACTGTTGCGGCGCGAGCTTGAATGGCCAATCCCCATGAACGTTCAGCGTCTGGCGGATGTCGCGATTCCTCACGATTTGCAGCAGGATTTCGGTTTTAAACCGGAGGAAGACCGCATTGCCGTCTCGCGCCTGTTGAATCTATCCGAAGACCAACCATGGGGGGTTTTCCTGTTTGAATTCAAGACAAAGCGGCCCTATTTATCGCATCTGCGCCGGCTGCTCCGCTTGCTGGGTTCCCAGCGCATCAGGCGCCAGGATAATCCGATCTGGGACCGCAACGACCTGCTATTTATCTGCACGCCGGACTGGATCCAGTTCCAATTTGTCCATTTCTCCGGGGAAAAACCGGAAAGCGCGGTCATCAGCACTTTCGGATGGAAAGGACCGGACGACCCCTTTCTACACACACTCTGCAAACACAACCTGCCCCGCCTTCGCATGCCCCAGCCCAAAGTAGATGGCGGCTATGACGCCGAAACCTGGCGAAGTGTCTGGCGAGACGCCTTTAGCATCAAACCGGTTACGGACGAGTTTTATGGAACGCTCAAAGAGGTGTTCGATGCGGTCCAGGCTGGGGTCAAGGGCCTGAGCGGGGAAGATCGCCGCTTTTTTGCGGAACTTGTCGTCAACCGGATGGTCTTCCTCAAGTTTGTCGAAAAAAAAGGCTGGTTGGATGACGACCAGGATTATCTCTATAACCGGTTCCAGAAGTACGGCGACAAGAATTATTGGAAAGACTTCCTGTGTGACTTCTTCTTTGAAGGGCTCTGCGAAGAAAAAGACCAGCGGTCAGAGAAGGTTAATGAACTGCTGGGGGACGTCCCTTTTCTGAATGCCGAGCTTTTTGCAAAATCAAAACCTCCAGATGGTTGGGACGACGACGCGGTAGATGTCGAAAACAGTGTCTTTGACCTTTTGTTCGACAAACTGCTCAATCCCTATAATTTTACAGTTTGCGAAACCAGCCCCCTGGAAGTCGAAGTGGCATTCAATCAGGACCTGCTCGGATACGGCTATGAGGAACTCATTGCTGACCAGCACGGCCAAGGCGCCTATTACACGCATCCGACGGAAGTCAATCTCATGTGCAGGGAAAGCCTGCGGGCTTTTCTGGAGGGACGTTGTCCTGAGATGGATAAAGAACTGATCGGCAAACTGGTCTATGCCGAATTGACCAATGCTGACCCAGTTTCCGAAAAAGACGCGATGGCCCTGTATCGTGCCCTTCACAATGTAACGGTTGTTGACCCAGCTCTAGGTTCAGGCACGTTTCCCGTGGCCATGATGAAGCATCTGTTTTTGGCGCTGCGCACCCTTGGTGGGTATCTCAACAAGTCGTCGGAATTTGAGAAGATGCTCGAACAAGATGAAATTACTGACCCCAATGACGCCTTTGCGCTAAAACTGCACATCATCGAACGGAGCATATATGGCTGCGACATTGACTATTTTGCCGTACAGATCGCCAAGCTCCGCTTTTGGATCGAACTGATGGTTGACTGCGACAAGCCCGAAGCCCTTCCCAATTTCAAGTGTAAGCTCGTCGTTGGCGACGCCTTGGTCAGCATCGTCGGAACCGACATCAAAGGCAACCTGATTACACTTGAAGATTTGCTTGGGCACGGGGCCAAATCCAAAAGCCAAGGGAAAATCATTCATTTTATAGGTAAACAGGCCGTCGAAAAGCTCGCTAAGCTGAAACGCGAGTATTTCAAGGTGCGAGATCCCAAAAAGCGGAAATCGCTTGAAGACCAAATCGACCAAACGCGTGATGAACTGTTACTGAGCGTCGGTGTGCGGGTGGACAAGATCAAGCGCACCGATAAACATGTCCTCTGGCAGATTGATTTCGCGGAGATTTTCTCAGGCAGCGAGCCTGGATTTGATATTGCAATTGCAAACCCGCCTTACCTTCGTCATGAACTAATCGATTCAGCACTTAAAGAGTTTTCTTTCCTGCTGAACAAAGATCTGCTTCGCGCCATTTATTCAGAACTTGTAGGCGCCCCGTTTAACGGGAAGTCAGATATCTATATCTATTTTTACTTTCGCGCACTGAGTCTCCTCAAGTCCGACGGCGGCGTACAGACTTTCATTTGCTCAAACTCGTGGTTGGATGTCGGGTATGGCAGCCAGCTGCAGAACTTTGTTCTCAACAATGCAATGGTCCACGCAATCATAGAGAGTTCTACAACTAGGTCTTTCGCCCAAGCTGCCATCAACACAATTATTAGTGTTATCTGCACACAAAAGTCTGGAAATGGCTGTTTTTTGCCTGCTCGTTTTTTGCGAGTTAACCAATCTCTATCGACACTGCCTTCGCAGTCATTGCGATCGACAACCACGACCGGCAGCGAAGAGGGTCGTAATTACCGTCTAATATCCATGACAAACAAGGAGTTGTCAGCACGGGGGTACTCAAAGGAAGGCAAGTACGTAGGATTTAAATGGGGGGCTTTCTACCTGCGAGCACCAAGTCTCTTCCTCGACGTAGTGAAAAAGTACAGTCGAGCAATGTGCCAAATAGGTGAAATAGCACAAGTGCGTTTCGGCATAAAAACTGGTGCAAATGAGTTCTTCTTCGTCGATCAAGGCACAATTGATCAATGGCGTATAGAGAGTCGCTTTCTTGTGGCGGCGATCAAGTCGCCCAGAGAGGCGTCGGCTATTTGCATAAATGAAAATACAGCCACCCTCCGCCTGTTTATTTGCCCGCAGGCCAAAAGTGAGATCAAGAATACCCAGGCCCTCAAATACATCGAATGGGGGGAGTCGATGAAGTTTGACAAACGGCCCAGTACCGCAAACCGCGGCCAATGGTATTCACTGGATCTGCCACGCCACCCCCCGGATATTAACTGCAACTACCAAGTCCATGAGGTGATGCGGTTCTTTGTAGCGGATGGCGGATTCTGGGCGAGCAACAACTTCCATGCGATCTGGACGGACTATCCGTATTCACTTGCCGCTGCCGCTAACTGTTCCCTCGCGCAACTGTGGATAAGCATTACTGGACGCACTAACCTAGGCGACGGACTGTTGAAGGTCGAAGGGTACGAGGCTGCTGCAATTCCCGTAATCAAACCTACTCTTCTCGACGAAAATGAGTGCAAACGTATACTAAAGAGGAGCAAACTTCTCGACCTCTGCGGCGACGACAGAAGGACCTTGGATGAGTATATCGCACATGTCCTTGGTATTGGTAAGACGGAGCAAGAGGACATATCTCAACTATTGCGCGCTCAGGTTGAAGCCCGCATCGGAAAGGCAAGGTCTGTATGACATCTTACAACAATTGTACAGAAGCGGTCTTAGCGTTCTCACAGCTACTCGAACAACGCGGGCTGCACTTATCACGCAAGGAGAAAGTCAAGGCATATGCAGGTGATGGTCGATATGTCAATGAGGACCGGATTTTTACGACGACAAACGAAGTCTACCACATTAAGTGCCGGCCACGAGGACGTTGGATACCAAAAGATTCCACCTCTGTGTCGCCCCTTGGAAAAGAACTTGACTTGCGATACAAATTCTTGATCGGCATATTTGGCGCAGGAGATCCAAGTCTATCCGGTTTGAATGAAGACACCATGATCGACCTTCTGTTATTGGAGGAGGGGGGCCATACACCGTACCTAGTAACTATTTTTCCACAGACGGCAGAATTTCTTTGGTGCCACGCATTTGAGGCTTACAACCTCATCATGCGCTATGGCACGCTTCCCCAAATGTCATTTCAAGGGATGCACGGGATGACACTCTGTTCCATACCCACAGGGTGGATGAAGAAGTGGGCACGGCCCCTTGTGGGCTATCCGACAATATCGAAATAAAGAAGGTGTCAAATGTCCGGAGAAAAAATAGTTATCGGGGTTGATTTCGGAACGGGCAACTCTGTATTGGCCGAGTGGGCGGGCTCAAAAGCATCCGTCTTCGAATGCATTGGCATAAATGGTGCGGTGAGATCGGATGTTATCATGGGACCCGATGGCGAAGTCCTTGCCGATCCCGCAATGCTTCTTGAGCCCCCCGCCGACACGAAGTTGGAGGAATCCATCAAGAGGCGGCTTATAACGGCTTTGGACATGGGCGACAACGATGAAGTCACTCGCCTGAGCCACTTGGCGGCTGTGCGACTCAAGTACATTTACGATGCTTACATGGCAGAATCGGATGGGAATGTGGTCAAAGCGGTACTAACCTGTCCGGCAAATACCGGCCAAGCGTACCGGAACGTGCTACTGAAAATCGGGCGGCAGATCGGTCTGCCATCATTGGATATTGTGGACGAACCCACAGCGGCGGCGGTACATCATGGTTTAAGCGAAGAAGCCCGGAATAACGAGCGTTGGATGGTGATGGATTGGGGCTGCGGCACTTGTGACGTTTCCCTGATTGAGCGAAAAAGCGGTTCGCGTGACCTCAAGGTGACCTGTGTGAAGGGGGACAATGCGCTCGGTGGGATAGATATGGACTGTTTGCTGACGGAGCATATGGCTGGGAAATTCGGTTTCGCCCCCGAAGCCGTGCCACCTTATGCAGTAGAGGAAATCAAGAAGCGTTTGAGCACTGAATCACAAGCCACTGCAGAAATCCCTCTGATCACGGGCAAGAAGGTTGCAGTGACATGCACCCGAGTGGAGCTGGAAAAACTGGTACTGCCTCTGCTGGTGCGCGGTAGGGGCCTCGTTGATGAAGCTCTGAAATCCGTCGGCTGGCGGGAGGGCGGCGTGGACCGGATCATCGCCACTGGCGGACCGATGCTCATGCCCTGCGTGAAACAATTACTTTCGGCAATCGCGGATGACATGGGTGCGGATTTGCACGACTCAGACCCGTTGACCAGCGTTGCACTCGGCGCGGCGAGTTTGGCTCATATCAAAAGGGCGGTTGGATTGCTGGTAACCAACAAAGTGAACAAATCCATTGGTATCAGGATCGCAGACGACAAAAGCACCGATGTTTATCACAAAGTGATCCACCGGAGTGAGGACCGACCGATCACCCGCCCGGTGACACTTACCACAAGTGTGGACCTTCAGGATGTAATCGAAATCGAAATCAGAGAAGGCGACAATGATGCCAGTGCTGAGGCGAACACTCTTCTCGCCCGGTTGAATGCTGTAGTACGGCCTGAAAATATGAGGGCGATCAAGGTCAAACTACAGATCGCTTTGAGTGATGCGGGCGGTATGGAGGCTTATATCGAGCCATTGGGAGATAAAAACACGGTTCGTGATGTGCAGGCTGTGGGGATTCGGCTGGAAAAAGGGCAGCGGCAAAACGTCACCGGAGAACTGCGCACGGAAGACCCGCTCACAGAGTTCAAAGACCAGGTTGTTGACCGTCAGGCCGACCCTGACATCGCCCGACAAGTCTATGAAAGGCTGAAGATCAAGTATCACCCCGACCGTCAGCCGGAAAAAAGAGACTACTGGAATACCCGATTGGCCGCATTGGATGAGGCATTTTCCGGTTATCTGGCTGAAATTGAAAAGCGCATGCGCGCCTCCACTGTACCTAATCTACCCTGGGATAAGCCTGCGGGACTGGACAAGCTTGTAGTGGATGAAGTCTTTGCCCAGCGGCTTACCCATTGCCTTGCCAATGGGATCGGCACGGACATGCAGCGGGCCAGGATGCCGGACCTCCTGAAAAAGTTCTCCGACTATAGACGGGTGCTGGCCTCATATCTTTTCGGGATCAAGCGAAATTCAGTACTCCAGAAGATGCTGGCAGAAGACGATCGTCCCCATGTCGGTCTTGTTGTGCTTTTGCAGAATTTGCCAGCCAAACCGATCCGGGAGAGGCATGAGGTACTCAAGGCTGCATATCGGGTGAAAGCAGACTTGGTGCGTAAGTTGCTGGCTGATTCGGATCTGGATGTGGAAAAACTATACACTGAAGTGCCAAAGGTTGCGGAAGCTCCTGCAAATCCGATGGGCGGAGGGGCCCTTGGCGCGACTGGTGGCGGCAGTGCAGCACCCGCAACGGCCAAATTAGAGTATGAAAAACGAGGAAACGACACGATCATCACAGGAAACACCTATCCGGTGAAAGAAATGATTAAACAAGCCGGTGGCCGATGGGACAAGGCGAACAAAGCGTGGGTAATCAAAGGCAAACACGTCACGGATAAGGAGATTTTCGGCTGATGCGTGAGATTGAGGTTAGCGACGACTTTCTTTCAAGCCTGGACTCCCTGGAACCGGATCTGAAAGAACGTGCGCTGACCAAGATCCGCATGTTGTCTGAAAACCCGGCGCACCCATCCCTCAATGCGCACAAAATTGACCGTGCGCCCGGGAAATGGGAATGTTATGTCACATCTGCTCATCGGCTGATTTATGAGCCGACCGGACAGGGAATCCGCCTTTGGAGAATTGGTGATCATACTGTCATAGACCGCGTCCAAACATTATCTTTTTCACCCCATACCGCTTTCCGCCGGCTCGATGCTGAAGCACCGGCCACACCTGAGAAGAAGCCTTTTGAAATCCCCGAAGCATGGCTAAAACCCAAGGAGAAAGAGGGCTCAAACCCATTCGCCCTTTTGCCCGGCTCGCATCTGCGAATTCTGGGGGTGCCGTCGCAACTGATAAAAGCAGTCCGGACCGCTCCAACACTCGAAGCGTCAACAGACATACCCGGCATACCGGAGCACACCAAGACATGGATGCTCGATTTGCTGACCAATCCGAATCTGGAAGATGTCCTGTTCGATCCCGGTCGGCTGATCTTTCGGACGACACTGGACAAGCTGGAGGGTTACTGTCAGGGGGAGATCAAAAGGTTGATGCTCAACCTGGAGGAAGAGCAGCGGCAATACGTCGACAAGCCCATAGACTGTGCATTGCTACTACGCGGCTGTGCCGGATCAGGCAAGACAACCGTTGCCCTTTATCGCGCCATCCAATGCGCGCAAACCGGAGGGAAAACAATCTTTCTGACCTTCAACCGCACGCTGGCCAGTGCGGCACAGGTGTTGATCCAGGAGCTGATCGGACCGATGCCGACAAATCTGGAGGTTGTCAACATCGATGCCTGGCTGATCCGGTTTCTGAGGGCCCGCGGGCAGCGCCCGACACTGCTTACAAACGCAGAACAGCGTTCTATCTATTTGAATGTCCTCAAAAGTGTTCAACAGGGACAGCGTTCCTATGTGCACCATTTCCCGTGGACCTTCTTCAGGGACGAAATAGGCCGGGTAATCAAGGGGAACGGGCTCACCAAGGAAGAAGACTATCTTGCAATACCACGATACGGACGAAAGACGGCTTTAAAGCGTAAGGCCCGTTCGGCCACCTGGGGGGTCTACGTAGCATATCAGCGAGCCCTCGTTGAAAAGGGTTGTATGGATTGGCAGGACGTGAGCCTCCGGGCCTACCGGGAGTTGTTTAAGAATCCGCTGCAGGAACCCTATGACCATGTGATCATTGACGAGGCACAGGACCTCACGGCCATGCAGGTGCGCATTTCACAGAGGATGATGAAGGGAGTCCCAGGGGACGCTTTACGGAGCATCTTTCTGGTTGGAGATGTTTCGCAAACGCTCTATTCACGAGGATTCTCGTGGAAGCAGGCCGGTCTGCAAGTTCAGGGCCGCAGCTTCAGTTTGCGCAGAAACTTTCGCAATACCCGTCAGATTGCCGAAACGGCTGCGGCGTTGAATTCATACAACCGCCTGATGAGACTTTCTGAAGATTACGTAGATCCCCAATTCACCCAACGGCAGGGGCCATGGCCCATTGTGATCCGCTGTGATTTGACGGATCGGGAAATTCGGGCTGTCGGCGCAAAAATTCTTGATCTGGCAGGGGATAACCGCTTCCGCCTGGCCGATTTTGCCGTGTTGTGCCCGACGGTCCAGTTATGTGATGCAGTCAGCCAGCGTTTTTCACAGATGGAAATTCCCTGTGTCACAAAGTGGGATGAGGCTTTCGATATCCTGGAAGAACAGGTCAAGGTGTTGACCATACATTCTGCAAAAGGGCTGGAGTTCCCCGTGGTCTTCATTCTCGGTCTGCATGAGGGACTTATGCCTCAAACACAACGCGTGATGGACGATGAAGAGGCTGATTTGGCGCTGGAGCGGGATCGGATTTTGCTCTATGTGGGCATGACGCGTGCCGCTGAAGCCTTGTATCTGGTGACATCCGCTGAAAAACCTTCCCCCTTTCTGTCCGAAGTGAACAAGCTGTTGCGTGAAGAACCATACACCGGGAGCAAAGAAAAATGAGTGATTTACTAGACACCCTGATCGATTTTCTGGCTGAATTTGCACTGCCGGAACCGGAGGTCAACTATTCAATACCAATGCCCAGTGGTGATGTGCCCGTATCGCTGGCCTGGCCTGAACAAAAAGTGGCCATTCGACAGGGTCACGCCCCTGATTCGATTTCGATTGGCGATTGGACGGTATGGGAATGTCACGATGAGATCTCAGCCCGTATTGCCTTAAGGGCCGTCGGCGATCGTTTGCAGGTTGAACCCAATGTCCTGCGCCTGGATTTCAGCCAGGTGAAAGGTCTGCTCGATGCCGGCCTATACGATGCCGCGAAAGAAGCCCTCGAACAACTGGAAGACCAGATTCAACAGGACCACCCTGACTGGGCAATATGCGGAAAGTACAGAAAGGATATTCGCATTGCAGCCCGAAAGGTAAGGCCTGCGGGGACGCAAGACCAGCAAACGATACCTAAACCGTCGTTCCCTGCCCAAATCCGCCAGGATGCTGAACGAATGATGCCGCCTCAAACAATGGATTTCAATTTGATGGGGTTCTTTTCCCCCGATGACGAAACCCTCAGTGCGGTGGATGCAGTTTGGGCATCACAGGTCCGTGACGGGAAAATAAGCGTTTGGACGGCTTGTGTACAGGGAAATCCTGCATATGAAGGCGATTCGAATTGGGCGCCTATAGGTACGGAAGTCGAAATGCTGAACAATCTGATGGAACGATTACAAGGGAAGGCAACCTTTGTATGGGGAGTCGGGCGGATGCTCCCATTGCTGCGAAACTGGCATTACCGGGTCAAGGGGCAGCCGCTGTCTGGCATTCAATTGCTTGATCTGGAATTGATTGCCCAGGCAGCGTTTCCCATGGCGCACAGATCGGACTTGCCTGAATCGTTGTGCAGACAACTGAAAGCGGACTTCTGTAACGAAATGGGGCTTGGCGGTCCTTTGGCGGCGATGTTGGTGCTTATTCAAGAGATGGCGATCCGACTTTCGGGCATGCCCGATGCGCAGCGTGCCGCATTGCGATCAGTGCTCAGCTACAAACCATTCAGGGGAAAAACGCAACTTGAAATTGCGGATCTTGTGCCGGTTTCAGACTGGGCAGCCCCTTTACCACCTGAGTGGCTCGACTTTTTTCTGCCCATTACAGCAATTGATGGAGTGGATGGCTACCACAGTCTAATACGCGACCATTTCGAGAAACTGCCGGCCATGGTCCAGCGGAGCGATGGGCAACGAGAGGCTCCTTCACGTGATATCATCGAATTTTTCAAGAAAGATGGATTTCTTTCCAAGGCGGCCAGTTTTGAATACCGCAATCGCCCGGAACAAATCGGGTTCAGTCAGCGGGTAGAAGAGTGCCTCTCTGACTTGCGTCCTTATGTACTGGAAGCGGGAACGGGCATCGGTAAAACCATCGGATATTTGGTTCCCGCCCTGATTTCCGGCAAACGAACCTTTATTTCGACACACACAAAATCCCTTCAGGATCAGGCCTGGGCGAAAGATGTGCCGCTGGTTTTGAAAGCATTTTCGCTGGCGGAGACAGCACGTACCGTAGCCATCATCAAAGGCAAAGGAAATTATGTTTGCCTGCAGACGGTTGCTGACATGCTTGAATCTGCCGAGGAATTTGTGGAGAAAGCCGAGGATTGCTTTTTTCTGGCGGCACTCATCAATTGGCTTCTCGAAACGCGTACTGGATGGCTCAGCGAAATTGAGCATTTGGGCCATTGGCGGATGTTGAATCATATCGGGCGAGATCTGGCTCCGCCCAAATTACGCGATGAGTGGGCGGATATCGACCCGCATGCCCGCGCCAAAGACGCGGCGGCAAAGGCGGATCTGGTTCTGGCCAATCACAGCTATGTGTTTGCGCTTGCCAATGCGGGTGACGCAGATAAAAATGATATTGAAATACTCATTCTTGACGAGGCCCACAATGTTGATGCTGTCGTCACCGAGGTGCTCACCCTTCACTACCGCCCCTGGCCCCTCCTTCATGAACTGCAGTCGGTTCTTAAGCGGGATGAAACCGGCACAGTTCAGGGTCTCTATCGTACTTTATTGAGACATCCGAAAATCGATGAAGACGATTTACTGAAACGATTTGCGAGGGTTCTGGAACAATATGAACAAGAATTGACATCATGGTGCAGCAACGCCCGCAAGCGGGTGAACGATATGTTCCCACGGCTACAGGATTTCGATCCAGATTATCCCCTATCGTTTGAATCTCGTGATTTCTGGATAGAGTCGCTTTACACTTCAGCCAAGTCCTTGAGAAAAGCGATGTCGTCAATGGCCGGTGCGGCACATGATATCCTTGAAAATCTTGCCAATTTTAAAGGCCTTCCCCGGCGAATTTCCGGCTCGTTGGGCTCGTTGGAAGAACATCTTAACGACAATATTGAAGCTCTGGATGATCTGTTTGAAACAAAAACCGATTGGTTTCATTGGGGCGAAGCTCGGACCAAAACCGACGGAAATGAGCTTCCGGAAAAAAACGTTGACATGGTCGCCTGGATTGTCGAGCTTCATAGTACTCCCCTTGATATCGCCGGGTGGCTCAAAGACCATGTCAACGAACTGTACAAACACCGCGCCTACGTGTCCGCCACGCTCACCGTTGGAGGAAGCTTCGAATCGATATGCCAGCGGCTTGGACTTTCTACAGATGAAAATTTCCTCAAGCCCATTACGGGCATCTATCCATCGCCGTTTGATTATCGGAAACAGGCATTGCTGGCGGTTCCCCATGACATGCCCGTGGCCGATCCCGCACTGAAAATCGACCCTCTTTATATGGAAGAACAAAGCAAACACATCGCCAGCCAGGCGATTGTTTCAGAAGGCCAGATGCTGGTACTTTTCACCTCGAACCTGATCATGCGCGAAATGGCGCCTCGTTTACAGGCACGCCTCCGGGAGCATGGCATCATCGTACTGATGCAAACCGACGCCAGCCGCGCTGCGCTGGTGGATCGCTTGCGTGATGCACAGAGGAAGGGCGAAAAAATTGTTCTGCTTGGAGTCCGATCCTTCTGGGAAGGTATAGACATCCCAGGTGAAGCGTTGTCTGTTCTTGTGATTACCCGATTGCCTTTTGAATACCACGGCCATCCCGTAGCCCGGGCCAAGAAAATTTTTTACGAATTGAATGGACATGACCGTGATTATTTCCGGGATTGCGTTGTTCCCACCGTGTTTCTTCACTTGCGCCAGATGTACGGCCGATTGATCCGCTCGGAGAGAGATCGTGGAGCCACCGTTATTACCGATCCGCGTATCTATGTTCGGCACTACGGCAGGGCGTTATTGCAGAGTTTGCCCGAAACCACAACGGTCGTGGACAAAAGTCCGGTAGTCGTGGATGCGGTTCAGCGGTTTCTGAGGGGTGAAAAAGTTGACTCTTCCTATGTATGGGGCTCTCTTCCGACAGTTTCCTACGAACTGTCTCCCGAACAGCGTGCAATCGTGGAATGCCCGTCGAAACGTATCCTGGTTCGTGCCGCGGCTGGATCAGGAAAGACGCATGTCCTGATTACAAGGCTTATCCGTTTGATTGAAAGTGATCAGGCAAAGCCGGAAGAGGTCCTTGCGCTGACGTTCACCAACAAAGCGATGAAGGTTATGTATGACCGAATTGAATCGATATTGGGCGGAGAAAAAGCCTATCGGATGGATAAAAACATCAGTACCTATCACAAATTGGCGATGCGCATTATCCGCCAGGACGACAGGGGAAAGGGCACTGATACCGGATTCATCGACGAAAAATATCCGGAACTGCAGCAGGAATTGTTTTCCCTTGCGAGGCAGTCGGCGGGACTCACCGTCACATCATTGAGTGATGAGGACGCCCTTACGTTGATCGGCTATGCACAGAATGGGCTGGTAAATGAAACGGAACTTGAGTCCGCCATTCCTGCTTTTGAGGGCACGCAACCGCTCATGGCCAAGTTTGCCCGATTCTTTTTATCTTATGTGAGTCTACTGAGAGAACGGGGTCTTATCGATTTTGGGGAGGCCATTGTTCGGGCTGTCCGAATCCTGCGCGAGAACAAGGATCAGGCGGCACAAAGGTGGAGTAACCGTTTCAAATGGATCTATTGTGACGAGTATCAGGATACATCACCTGCACAGTCAACGCTCCTTCAATTGCTTGGACAGCAAGCCAATTTATTTGTGGTGGGCGACAACAATCAGTCCATTTATTCATGGCAGGGTTCCGACCCGGACAATCTCCGGAGTTTCGAATTGGATTTTCCGAATACAGCCAGCTTTAATCTATCGAAAAACTACCGCTGCTTTCCAAAGCTCGTCCGCATGTCCGCACGTTTTCTTGAGCATGCCGGTGAGTTTAGCGGTGTTCGGATTGAATTTGATGAAAAGCGATCCACGGAGGAACAAAGCGTCTATTTCCTGCATAACGAGGATGACCGCAAAGAGGCTTCTGCGCTGGCAGGGTTAATTAGAACCGCCCTGGATCTGGAATTGCCTGGCGATCCACCCAAGAAGGCCACAGTTGGGATACTCGCCCGCAAGTGGCAATTACTTGAAACCATCGAGATTGAGCTGTTAAGGCAAGGCATCCCTTATGCGTTTGAGGGTGATACGGCGCGAGGCATTGTCGCAAGTCAAAGGGTTCGGGATCTTGTCCGGCGTGCTGCGGATTTGTTACAGAGACAGATTGGCGGGCATGAATTTGGCGACTCGGCGGAAGGCCGTGTCGGCCAGGCGCTACAGCAGGGGCAGTTTAAAACAGCGGATGCGTTCTTGAAAGCCGTTTGCGATGCGCTTCCAGGCGGAGACTTTTCAAAGAACAGACCTCATTATCGCGCAAAAATATGGCACCTGCTTTGAGGCGAAAACACTGGTTTTGCGCGATTTTTACCCATCGATTGGACACAAAAAAATACCATTAATTGGACATTTATAATTTTAACATGCCGTAAAGTTG
>CAJBLH010000206.1 GCA_903953895.1 uncultured Desulfobacteraceae bacterium
ATATTGAATATATATATATATAGAGAGAGAGAGAGAGATTGAAAGCGCCAAACATCATCAATGGTGTGAAGCGGGTTTTTTCCTGCCGAGTAGTTTCTTTTTACCAGCGATTCATCCCTTGTGCAACCCGTAATGTGGTATTTCTGCTTGGGTACTTTCCCACCAGACTGATTGTCGCATCGTTTGAACTTCTTTTACATCCCGAAGAACACCCACCATCCAACATATTTTCGCCCGTCATCACCATGACCGCCCATACCATGCATGGCGGCCAGGGAAAGGAACGACCATGAACCTTACAGAACCTGCCAACCACTCAACGCAAACCCTTAACCAGGTTGTCTGCTCGCTGGCGCTGCTCCTGATTATTTATGCGTCTGTATTTTCCTGGCAGTCCTGGGATGAAGAAAAAGCAGCCCGATTATACCATTTGCAGAACATCATGGAGTTGGAGGTAAAAGCCATTGATTCCTTCTTTATGGATATGAAAGACGATCTGCTCATATTGAGCCACGAGATAATTGGAATGGATGACCAGATCGACATCGATCATGCCTTTGATCGGGTTAAACAGTTCAAGTCATACCACAGAGAATTGTTCAACGTCACTTTCATTCGGGATGATGGCCAAATCCTGTTTACAGCAACGGCGCCTCCTGGCCCTGCACTGCCGACGCTGGCTCGGGAGCCGTCATTCCTACAATTTCGCAGTGAACGTCAAGAAGATCAGGCCCTCAACATCGGTCAGCCGCTTGAAAGTGTAATCAGCAAAGAATGGATCATTCCGCTTCGATATGTCATCCATAACAAAGAAGGCAAAACAGCGTATATTATCAGTGCCAACCTGCCTGTCAGGATATTGCAGAATTATTGGAAGGATGCGCCATTTGCAAAGACAGCGGCACTCGGCCTTATGCGCGATGACGGTTTCCTGGTCAGTCGTTACCCCGTACCCGACAAACTGGATATGGAGAAAATCTACGGAAGACCGAGGACAGGCGCCCTCATTACCTACCTGAGACAGCAGAAATTTCCGGCCAATGGCTATGTGGAAGGACCCAGCAGTCTCGATGGGCCCGACTTTTTAAATTCTTTTCACCGGCTGGAGCATTTCCCCGTTACTTTGTTTATCGCCATGCCCCTGTCGGAAATTCGTACCGAATGGTGGAATAAGGTCAAAGTACCATATACTTTGACAGCGATTCTGCTGATTGGAGGTTTTTTTGTCTACCGACGGACCCTGCGGCGGGAACGTACCCGAGAACTGGAAAGGTGGAATGCAAGCCAGGCCATGAATGTTTTAAACACTTTTTTAGACAACATCATCGAAAACAGCCCCATCTCCATGTGGATATCCGATGACAAGGGTTCCCTTATTCGTGCCAACCAGGCCCTGCGTGACCGACTCCGCGTCAGCGATGATGAAGTGGTTGGCAAATACAATATTTTTCGTGATAAACAGATTGAAGATCAGGGCATGATGCCTCTGGTACGTGAGGTATTTGAAAAAGGCAACACGACCCGGTTTATAACAGAATATGATACATCCATAGTTCAGGACCAGGCATTGAAGCTGTCATCACGTACTACGCTTATTGTGACGATATCTGCAGTTCTTGACTCGGAAGGCAAGGTGATCAATGCGATCATCCAGCACCTGGATATCAGCGAGCAAAAACAGGCGGAGGTGGTGATCAAACGGCAGTCCGGTTTGATCAATGCCTTGCTCGATTCAATACCCGATATCATTTTCTTCAAAGATATCAATGGCGTTTACCTGGGTTGCAATCCCCCCTTCGCCGAATTTGTTGGAAAATCAAGGGATAAAATTGTCGGCAAGACCGACTACGATCTCTTTGACAAGGAAATTGCAGACTTTTTCAGGGATCACGATAAACACATGATAGAGCTGGGCGAAATGCAGCACAACGAGGAATGGATCACCTATCCCGATGGCCGAAAAATACTGGTGGACACCATTAAAGCACCTTATCTGGAACTGGATGGAACACTGATCGGATTGCTTGGCATCAGCCGTGACATCACCGACCGCAAGATGGTGGAGGAGAAACTGCTGCTCGCCAATACCCAGATAGAGGCCGCCAACCGCGCCAAGAGTGATTTTCTGGCCAACATGAGTCATGAAATCCGAACGCCCATGAACGGCATCATCGGGATGACCGGGCTGCTTCTGGATACCCACCTGGACGACGAGCAGCGGCACTATGCCGACATCGTGCGCAGCAGCGGGGAATCACTGCTTGTTCTGATCAACGATATTCTCGACTTTTCCAAGATCGAGGCAAAGAAGCTCGATCTGGAGACACTGGACTTTGATTTACTGAACCTACTGGACGATTTTGTCGTCACTTTGGCGTTACGGGCGCATGAAAAGGGGTTGGAGCTTCTCTGCGCAGTTGATCTCGACATACCGACACGGCTTCAGGGTGATCCGGGCCGGTTGCGCCAGATTCTCACCAATCTGGCGGGAAACGCCATCAAGTTCACCCATCAAGGTGAAATAGCCGTCCGTGTTCAATTGATCGAAAACAATGAAAACGATGTCTTTCTGCGCTTTGCGGTGCAGGATACCGGCATTGGGATTTCAAAAGAAAATCTCGGCTTGATTTTTTCGGATTTCACCCAGGCAGACGCTTCGATTGCGCGGCAGTACGGCGGCACCGGTTTGGGTCTTGCCATATCGAAACAACTCTCCGAACTGATGGGCGGTGAGGTTGGCGTTGACAGTGAAGTCGGCAAAGGCTCGGAGTTCTGGTTTACCGCGCGGCTCGGAAAACAGCCGGATTGCGGCCAAGTGGAAATGCCCGCCCCTCCAGATTTAAGCCATGTAAGAACGCTGATTGTGGATGACAACGCCACAAACCGTCAAATTCTCCTCACGCAACTGACATCGTGGGGGATGCGTCCAGTTGATGCGCCGGACGGTCCGGCAGCGCTCGATACTCTCCTTCAGGCACAAGATGCGGGCGACCCTTTCCGGATCGCCATCATCGACATGCACATGCCAGGCATGAACGGCGAAACACTTGGTCTGGCTGTCAAAGCAGATGTACACATAGCCGATACCCACCTGGTGATGCTGACTTCAATGGGGATAAAGAGCGACTTTCGCCACCTGAAAGAGATCGGATTCGATGCCTACCTGAACAAGCCGACACGCCGCAAAGAATTGAAAACTGCGTTGTCTCAGGCGCTATCGGGTCAGTGCGGGGATCAACCGCAATCTATCGAAACACAGTATTCAGCCCAGGACATCATTGACTTGTTTGCCGGAAGCAAGGCGCGTATCCTGCTGGCCGAAGACAACATCACCAATCAGCAGGTGGCGCTTGGCATCCTCAACAAACTGGGTCTGCGGGCGGATGCCGTGGCCAACGGGGCCGAGGCGCTCACTGCGGTAAGAACTCTTCCCTACGATCTTATCCTGATGGATGTACAGATGCCGGTAATGGACGGTCTCGAAGCAACGAAGCGAATCAGGAATTACGAATCTGGAATTACGAATCAAGGGCAAACCGGCGACGCACCTTCACCATTCAACATTCCAATCATCGCCATGACCGCCCACGCCATGCAGGGCGACCGGGAGAAATTTCTGGCAGCCGGCATGACCGACTATATATCCAAGCCGGTATCGCCGCAGGAGCTGGTGGATCGGCTGAAGAAATGGCTGCCGAAGATCAAGGATGAAGGCGAAAGTATGAAGAATGAAAGGCAGCCGGGAATGACATGCGAGGTAACGTCTGATGATCCGCCTGTTTGGGACAGGCAGAAAATGCTGGAACGTCTGCTGGATGACGAAGACCTGGCAAAAATGATTCAGGATAGTTTCCTGGGTGATATCCCGCAACAGATTCAGACTCTGAAAGCGTTTCTTGCATCAGGCGATGTTTCTGGCATTGAGCTTCAGGCTCACTCCATCAAGGGTGCGTCCGCCAATGTCGGCGCAGAGCGATTGCAGTCCGTGGCGTTCGAGATGGAGAAAGCGGCTATAGCTAAAGATCTGACTGTTGTCGATTCGTTTATGCATGAACTGGAAAGTCAGTTTGATCGTTTGAAGGAAGCAATGCAAATGGGCAGGCAGTAAATGCTCATGAATCCTGCTGGGGTTCACGAAAATGACATTCATCTGCTTTAAACTGATTACTGATAGATGATTACTGATTAAGGATCGACTATGAACATCACAGAAACTGGTTACCAATCGACACGAACCCTCTACCGGGTGTTCAGCCTGCTGACATTGCTTCTGGTCGTTTATGCGGCTGTATTTTCCTTACAGTCCTGGCAAGATGAAAAAACATCCCAATTGCACCATTTGCAGAACATCATGGCGTTGGAGGCAAAAGCCATTGACTCCTACTTTATGGATATGAAAGACGATCTGCTCATATTAAGCCAAGAGGTCATTGGAATGGATGGCCAGATCGACATCGATCATGCCTTTGATCGGCTTAAACAGTTCAAGCAATACCATAGGGAATTGTTCAACATCACTTTCATTCGGGATGACGGCCAAATCCTGTTTACAGCAACGGCGCGTCCTGACCCTACACTGCCGACGCTTGCCCGGGAGCCGTCATTCCTACAATTTCGCAGTGAACGTCAAGAAGGTCAGGCCCTCAATATCGGTCAACCGCTTGAAAGTGTAATCAGCAAAGAATGGATCATTCCGCTTCGATATGTAATCAATAACAAAGAAGGCAAAACAGTATATATTATCAGTGCCAACTTGCCTGTCAGAATGTTGCAGGATTATTGGAATGAAGCGCCGTTTGCAAAGACAGCGGCACTCGGCCTTATGCGCGATGACGGTTTTCTGGTCAGTCGTTACCCCGTACCAGACAATCTAACAATGGATAAAATTTATGGAAGGCCGAGGACAGGCACTCTCATCACTTATCTCAGACAGCAGAAGTTTCCGGTCAATGGCTATGTGGAAGGACCCAGCAGTCTCGATGGGCCTGACTTTTTGAATTCTTTTCGCCGGCTGGAGCATTTCCCCGTTACTTTGTTTATCGCCATGCCCATGTCGGAAATTCGTGCCGAATGGTGGAATAAGGTAAAGGTTCCATACATTTTAACAGTGGTTATGATGATAGGAGGGTTTCTTGTTTACCGACATATCCTACGGCAGGAACATACCAGGGAAGTGGAGCGGATGGAAGCAAGCGAGGTGATACGTGAAAGCGAGGATCGGTTCAGAAATATGTTTGAACGCAATGCTGCGATTATGCTGATGATCGACCCGATTACAGGAAATATCATTCAAGCCAACAAAGCGGCAGCCGACTTTTATGGATGGCCGATTGAAGAACTCAGTAAAATAAGCATTCTGCAAATTAACACACTGCCGCCGGAATCCGTGATGAACGAAATGAATAAAACGTTATCATCGGGGTCTCTGCACTTCGTATTTCAGCACCGAAGATCGGATAATTCCATTCGGGATGTGGATGTTTACAGCAGTAATATCGAGGTAAAGGGAAAGAATTTTCTCTATTCCATTATCCACGACATCACCGAACAAAAACAGGCCGAAGAAAAATTAAATGAGCTGAGCCGTGATTTTATCTTATTTTTGGAAAATACCCGTAACTTCGTCTATTTCAAGGATGAACACCGCCGTTACCGCTTTTGCAGCCAGTCACTTGCCGACATTACCGGACATGCCAGTTGGCGCGATATGATCGGCAAAAATAACTTGGAGGTGTTTCCTGAAGATACCGCTCGAATTTACTATGAAGAAGATATTCCGGTCTTCCGCGAAGGCATACCAATTCTGAACAAAGAAAATCCTTATTATGACACGTTGGGGAATAAAGGATGGGTCAGCACCAGCAAGTGGCCGCTGTTGAATCATGAAGGGAAGGTCGTCGGCTTGTTTGGGATCAGCCGTGACATTACCGAAATCAAACGAATACAAGAAAATATGCGGAAAAATGAGCAGCGACTGACGCTGGTAATGCAAGCCATCCCGGATGCTGTATGGGACTGGGATTTGCTGGAGAATACCCTGTATTACTCACCCAGATGGTGGCAGATGCTTGGCTATCGGGAAAACGAGCTGAATCCGGATATTGACCTGTGGCGTCGGTTGATACACCCTGATGATCTGGAAAGGGTCAGCCGCACCGTCGAAGACGCCATAGCCAAAGAGACCGCTTTCGTTACGGAAATCCGGTTGTTGCATAAGAATGGACATTACGTGCCGATCCTGACACGGGGATACATTTTGCATGCTGACGATGGCGCTGCCATTCGGGTTTCTGGAACCAATACCGATCTGAGCGAACAGAAAATGATTGAGGCAGAACGCAGCCGGTGGGAACGACAGCAGCAGCAACTGTTGAAGGCTGAAAGTCTGAGCCGCATGGCCGGGGCCATTGCCCATCATTTCAACAATCAGCTTTATGTCGTGATCGGCAACATAGAGCTTGCTTTGGATGACCTGCCCGTAGGATCAAATGAAAGCGAAAAACTGCATAATGCCATGAAGGCTTCCAACAGAGCGGCTGATATCAGCAAGTTGATGTTGACCTATCTGGGGCAAACACCTGCTAAACCGGAGATTCTGGATCTATCCGAAGTCTGCCGCAAAGGACTGCTGATGCTTCGACCCGCTATTCCGAAAAACGTATCGGTGGAGCCGGTATTCCCCCTTCCCGGCCCGACGATTCGCGCCAATATGAGCCAAATGCTCCAGATATTCACCAACCTGGTCACCAATGCCTGGGAGTCCATTGCCGACAATAAGGGAACGCTCACAATAACAGTGAAATCGGTTGCCGCTGTGGATATCAGCTTATCGAATCGTTTTCCGATCAACTGGCAGCCCAAGGAGACTCTTTACGCCTGCCTGGAAGTTGCAGACACAGGCAGTGGGATCACACATGCGGATATAGAGAAGGTCTTTGATCCGTTTTTCACCACAAAATTTGTTGGCCGGGGTCTGGGATTGGCGGTTGTACAGGGGGTTGTTTCTGCTCATGGCGGGGGGATTACGGTTGAAAGCGAAGTCGGCAGAGGAAGTATTTTCAGGGTGTTCTTGCCGGTGGCTGCTGAAACGGTTCCCGTTTTGTTGGAAGAGAAAAAAGCGACGCAGATAATGGAATATGGCACGGTACTGGTAATCGAAGACGAACCGGATGTGCGACACATGGCCAAGGCAATGCTGTCACGCATAGGTTTTACCGTACTTGAAGCAACAGATGGCGTTGAAGCGATGGAGATATTTTCACAACATCAAGATAATATCCGCTGTGTTCTCTCCGATTTGTCGATGCCTCGGATGGACGGATGGGAGACACTGGCTGCCCTGCGTAAACTGTCGCCTGAAATCCCGGTGATCCTGTCGAGTGGCTATGACGAGGCTCAGGTGATGGCTGACGAACATACCGAACGACCCAATGCCTTCCTGGGTAAGCCTTATCAGCTTAAGGGGCTGAGAGAAACAGTCAACCGTGTTCTTGACGGATCATAAATAAGTTTCTTGCAATTGCCGCACATCACCCGGAGGTGGATCAATAAATGTTGATAAATTCAAAGAAAAAAATATACACCATGTTGAATAGCCAGTGGTCCCGATTTGCGCTGTTGCTTTTTCTCGTTCTATTTTGGGCCATGTTCTTTGGACCCGTATCATCTTATGCCAGTGATCGCAGCCCCTGGCGCATCGTTGTCCTCCAGTCTTATCATGCCGATTTCTCTTGGACAGAAGATATTATGGAGGGAATCCACACGGTTTTCGACAATGCCGGGCAGCACGCTGAATTCTATATCGAATACATGGACATCAAGCGATTCCCGAAACTGTTGGACACAGAGCGCCTATCCTACCTGCAGGAACACTTAACGGAGAAATACCGCACCCTTCAACCTCATGCCATTATCACCGTGGACGATGATGCCCTTCGTTTTCTGATCGATCTCCATGAGTCCATCTTTCCCGGAGTTCCCATCGTCTTCTGTGGTGTCAACAATCCGATAGATGAAGGCAAAGTAGCCGCTCAAAAAGTTATCACGGGGGTTATGGAGGTTTTGGACCGGAAGGAAACAATCGATGCAGCCCTTGCCCTGCATCCAGAGGCGAAGAAACTTGCCGTTATTACCGACACGACAACAAATGGAATCGGAAACCGCCTCATCCTGAAAGAACTGGCCAATGGCTACGCAGGACGCATCCAGTTTGTCTTTCTTGATGAAGACGGAACGGGTATGACATGGGATGTTCTGCGTAGCCGTCTATCGAACCTCGATGATGAGACTATCGTCTATTATGGGGATTTCTTCCGGGACAAGAACGATTTTATCGACCAGGAAATCGTCATTCCCATCCTCTCCAGGGAAAGCCGTCGCCCGATCTACTCCCCCTACAGCTTCATCTTCGGTCTGGGTACCGTGGGTGGGAAGCTCAACAGCGCGCTCTTTCAAGGAGAAGCCGCTGCAAAAATGACTATACAGATATTGAGCGGAACATCACCGCATGATATCCCTGTCATGAAGGAAAGCATCAACCGCTTCATGTTCGACTTCAGGCAGATGGAGCGATGGAACATTCCGATAGACCGTCTGCCCGCCGGCAGTATGGTGATGTACAAACCCATTTCCTTTTTCGAGGCGTACCGTGGACTTGTCATAGGTACTGTCATTGTTTTCATCATTCTGTTGTCTGCTATTGGCGCCCTCCTCGTCAACATTTACCGCCGCAAACAGGCCGAGGAAGGCTTACGGCACAATCAGGCCATGCTGGCAAGAACAGAGAGCATTGCACATGTGGGCAGTTGGGAATGGGATGTGGCAACGGGTGCAGTGATATGGTCAGACGAGTTGTTCCGTATTTTCCAGTTAAA
>CAJBLH010000207.1 GCA_903953895.1 uncultured Desulfobacteraceae bacterium
ACTTGCAAGTGATATGAAAAAACCAGATGGGCTGACAATCATTCGGCCCGAAGAAGTTTCTCAGGTACTGGAAACCATTCCTATCAAAGATCTCTGCGGTGTAGGCTCACAGACGGAGAAGAAATTAAACCTTCTGGGAATCAGAACAATTGGGGATCTGGGACGGTTTCCGGTTGATATTCTGAAAAGAAAATATGGTATTAACGGGCAGCATCTGCATGATATGGGACTGGGTATTGACGACAGCCCTGTGGTTCCGGCGAGTGATCAGGACAGGGTCAAATCGGTTGGTCACTCCATGACACTGAAGCGGGATGTTTCCCGGCGCCAGGATATCCTCAAATACCTGCTCCAGCTATCTGAAATGGTTGGTAGGCGGGCAAGACGATATGGTGTTTCCGGAAAAACCGTGAATCTCTATGTTCGGTATGCCGATTTCTATTCCAGCTTTGGAAAGCAGCAGACGTTGGCAAATCCTGTTAACCAAAGCGACGACATTTATAAAGCAGCGATCGATATCCTGAATACGGTTGAGCTTCAGCAACCGGTGAGACTCCTTGGGATTCGCTTGACCAATTTACGGTATCAAGATCAAGCCTCGCAATTGCCATTGTTTCCACAGGAACGAAGAAAAGCGCTCATGGTCGGGGCTATGGATGCAGTGAATAACCGTTATGGAGACTTCACCGTCACCTTTGCCAGCTTAATGGATACCGAGGAAAAAGGCAGTCACGTGATTTCGCCGGGATGGCGACCTGATGGGATACGGTGTGTTGATGTTGAATAATTTCTTGAATTTTATGTTTATCCAGAGAATAGTTCTTTAAATTTCTTTCGGGCCTGATTCTTACTTCGCCCAGTAATAATCACCGGGTAAATATACAATCTGGCTTCGGTTAAATATCATAAAGTTAAAATAGTACCAGCAAGTTTCATATGCATAGTGGGCGAAGTTAGAACCAAGCCCTTTCTTTCTTTTCAGCTTCAAAAATCTGCCTTTTCGCGATTTAATTCTGCTGTCTGTTTATCGGGAGAGTTTTCTGTTTCGCCATCTTTTTCTCCAATACTTGAAATAATATTTCCCGCTACTTCTGCCGCGCGTTTCAAGACATCATCGCGCAGGTGGGCATATCTTTGAGTCATGGCTGGGCTTTTATGTGTCAAGAGTTTTTGTAAGGTGTAGAGGTCAACTCGCCCACTGCTGGCAAGCATCGACGCGAACACATGGCGAAGCCCATGCAGTGGCCTGAAACCAGGAGGAAACCCCGCTGCCTTTCTGATTCGATCCACGCTTTCACGGTTAAGAGTTGTTAAATGCTTTCCTTTATTTTGCCCAGGAAACACCCAGTGGGCTTCTTCGTATCGTTCTATTCTTTCAAATAACGCCGCCGCCGCTGCGCTTAATGGGATGGTTTGATCTCGACCTCCTTTCGGATCTCGAATTGAAATGAAACCCCTTTGAGAATCAATATCCACCCATTTCAGTCGGAAAATCTCTGATCTGCGCATCCCAGTGAAAAGAGCTATCCTCATCACATTGGCGGCTTGTTGGTCCGCATCGGCGTCAAGAGCTTCCAGAAGATCTTTAATCTGCCTTTCTGAAAGGTCCTCTGTGGTCTGATTGTTCAATCGCGGAATCTCGATTTTAAAGGTGAGTGGGGACGTATGTCCTTTTTTTACTCCATAATTGATTGTTCGCCTGAGAATCTCCAGGATACGCGCCGCTGTGGTTTTGTGTCCTCGCTTCTGCAAAGCAAGCCGAATGCGATCGACATCCACGGGGAGGAGTTGAGCAGGTTCCTTGTTTCCCACAGATTCCCTAAGATGGACATTGAATTTTTGTTTTTCGGCATCCAGGACCTTGTTCTCTATGTGGGTTTCGCAATATGAATCCCACAACTTGGATATGGTCCATCGGCTCTCCTCGGCTGCTTTGGCTGTATTTTCAGCCTTCTTTTTTGCTTGCTCAGATGCCCTCTTCTCTGCGTTCGGTATCTCCAGACCTTCAACTTTCAACGCCCTTATTCTGGCGGCCCTTGCAGGTGTCATATCATTCTGAAACTGACGGCCTACCTTTTCATCAACCGCTTTTCCATTCTTACGATATCGAATGTAATAAATCCTTTCGGGTTTTCCGGTACCAACCGCCGTGCCCTCGATAAAATAAACCCCCGGGTAATCGGTCTTGATCCTCTGGAAAGATTTCGGCATCAGTTTTCTCTCGAATAGTTATAATAACCTTGCTGTGTTCCCCACACTACTCCCCACACACAGCCTATATATACAGGTAAATTGCAGTAAATCAATAACAAAGTATATTATGTATAATCATCTGTTATAAATGATAATTATAAAAATATGAATGACGCGGTAAATAGCGGTAAATGCTCAGTTAGTGGCTGTTAACCACTTTGTCCGCGGTTCGAGTCCGTGCTGGGGAGCCAAAATTCAAAATGGCCGTTTTTCTCCGGAAAATCGGCCATTTGTATTTGGACTTGAATGTTATTTTCTACAAGTATATCAAATGGTTTTCTATAGTTTGGCTGGAGCAGACCATCCTTCCAAATGGAGTTCGAACACACGAAATTGATGATCCGGCGCTTTTCCTGATCCGTTTGTTTTTCATAAAGCATAACAGCACGTTGTGCGAGTTCGAGTAACTTGATACCATCATCCATGTAGGCTCTACTGGCACCCTGGTGGCGTTCGATTTTGCGTAAAATGTCATCCTGCTCCCGTTTCCACTCTGAACTTTTTCGATCATAAAAATCCTGGTTTATTCTACCATCGAGTTTGTCTTCATACATCGCATCCAGGCGGCATTGCAGTTTTTCGTATTGGCCTTGGAGAGATAGCAATTGCTCCGAATGAAATTTTTTCTCGTCCGAATGGCTCTCCTTGAGCGCGGCAACCACCCAACTGAGTACATCATTATCCATTTTGATGGCGCCGATTGCTTGACCGAACTGGCGGGCAATTTCTTCTTCTCGGACCCATTTTTCCGGGCACTTCCCTTTGTTGCCGGTACAGTGATAATAGACGTACTGATTTTTCTTGATTTCAGCTACCAGGGCGCAGCCGCAGTGACCACACGATAATAAGCCTTGGAAGGGCCAGCAGTGTTTTTGCTGCCCTGTTTTCCGCCGGCCTTTTTCGTCCATGACTTCCTGCACCCGTTTATAAAGGTCTCTGGATATAAGCGGCTCATGAATTCCCTTGTAGATATTGCCGGCCCAGTGGAATTCACCATAGTAAATGGAATTTTTCAATATCTTGTGCACAACACTTTTTTGAACCTTGTTGTTGTTTCTGTAAAGCAATCCTTCCTGGTGAGATTTCTGGGTCAATTCGAGCAGCGAATAGTTGCCGGTCGCATACCATTCAAACATCTTTTGCACCTGCAGGCCAATCACAGGATCAGGCTGAATAAAGCGTTTCCCACCGCATTCGACATTGATATAACCCAGTGGCGCGAAAGAAGGATAGACGCCTTGTTCTGCCTTTTCAATCATCCCTTTCTTTGTTTCTTCGGACAGGTTGTCAATATAGTTCTTGGCCATAAGCACCTTGATGCCATGCATGAATTTTTCCGATGATCTGGACGCCTGGGAGAGGATGACGTTTTCCTTCACATAATGGATTTCAAGATCAAGTTCATCAATAGTTACCCAATCTTTGAGATTGCGATACAGGCGGTCGGTTTTTTCCACCAGCAGCGTCCGACAGGAAAAAAGTTTCTTTGACTTTGCCTCGTTACGTAAAAACTTGATCATTTCAGTGAACCCCGTCCGACCTGACTTCTTGGCGGTCTCCACATCCACATACTCCTGAACAATCTCGACATTGTTGTCTTCGGCGTACTTGTTCAGAAGTTTGAGTTGTGACGGGATAGAGAAGCCTTCCTTCTCCTGTTCCTTTGATGAAACCCTTGCGTAGAGTACTACTTTTTGACGGGATGGCGTTTGCTGCGGGTTGATATTCATTGCGGCGGGCCTCCTTGCCATTACTGTGTGGGGATTTCTTAAGTTTGTTCGCCGGTTCGTCGGCTGGATGCTTTCTGACCAGCGCTATCTTTATTAAGATATCCTGTTCTTTTTTCGATCTGTATAGATTCCAGCGGATTTGCAGGTTCATCCAGAAATCTTCAGACACCCCGAAGAACTTGGCAAATCGCAGTGATGTGTTCATAATATCACTGCCCGCAGTCATATCAAGCATATTATTTCCCACTTGATAGACTTACAATCATCGTTTTTTCCAAAACAAAGCCATTTACAGAGTCGAAACTGGCATCTCACGGAGATCATCTTCAACATTCCCGGCTTTTGCACGGTTTGCCTGTAATGTCTTCAATGCCGTCAGGTTTCGGAAAATGAACCTTTCGAGTGCGTTATCGTACAGAGTCAACAAAACAAATTGCTTCTTTGCAAAAAATCTTGTAGGCCATAGATGCCATGAACATTAAGGTATTATTATGCTGGTTAGGGGCGACGGATATGAAAGCGGCTTCCGGGGTAGAAGAAGTTGGCATGGGTACCTCTGCCATAGCTGCGGTCTGGATTCTTCTGACCAAAACTCGTTTCCCATCTGAGCTGATTGAATCACCCAATGATTATGGTGTCCGCTTGGCAAATGTGTAATTTACCAATCAGCCGGTTTGTGGATGGTAGTGCCTGGTATGGGAGAAGGCAGTTGCGAGATTCTTAGGACACCTTCTCGGATTCTTTTTACGAAATGCGCGTGCTTCTGAAGTTCCCGTGAAGGATGCCCGTGGAGGAGAGGGGAAATCAGGCCGATTTTCTTGTCGTTCTGCTTCCTTATTAGACGCAGCGGTTCGGCAAGATCGCTGTCGTTTGAGATAACAATAGCGCAGTCGTATTTCTCCAGCCATGCATCATTGAAGAGGTGAACGGCCAGGTTCACATCCGAACCTTTTTCTTCGGTCTTCACAACCTTTGTAAATTGGGGCGGCCTGCTCAATGGAGCAAGGGGGCAAAATACCTCATGGCTCAGAAAATGCCCGTAATAAACGAAAAATTCAGGGAGATGGCTTTTCAAAGCCCGAATGTACGTTTTCTGACGGATGGGCTGGCTTGGGTCAAAGACTCCAGAGACGATGGCGGTAAAGTATTTTATCTCGGTGATAACATGATGAGGTTGGAGCAGGTTTACGGCAAGCTGTTTCAGATCAAGCCATTTGTACGGCGTGCCTTTAATGGCTCGGTAGTAAAGGTTGAACCCATCGATGTAAATGGAAGTTCGCATTTGCCTATGCCCCACAAAAAAGCAGGGGCCGCCGAAGCGACCCCGCGCCCCAGGTCGAAACCATGGGGGTAGTTAGTGGACCAGATAGTACTTTAAATTTAATTCACCTGTCAAGAAAAAGTCAGGGTTACAGAGATGTAAAGAAAAACAAGTTTATTGGATGGGATTGTAGATGAGCACGCGGCCATTATTCAGCACCGGCAACTACTCAGTTCCCGGTAACAGGAAGGGAAGAGGAGGTCAAACTGAACGATGCCGGTCATATGTGACTGGCTATTACAAAAAATGAAATCAGATATCGTATCCGGCCCCAAAAGGGGGAGATATAGACATTCAGAAAAATAATTTCGCGGCGTTATCGGTCGGAGATATACTGCAGTATTATCTCCTCCCTGCTGCCTTGCGAAATGAATTTTCTGAATGTCCATAGATAAATGTTGTGGCTTTTTGAAGTCAATTCTCCTTTAAGAATATATGAACACCAAAGCAAAAAAGGAAAAATGCCTATGACCACTCTCAATCTTCAACGTTTTACCAGGGTAGAAACCCTTCGGGCGATCAAACAGGAACTTCTGGCTGAATTTCTGCAGCCATACAATGATTTCTTTCAGTCCAGAGGGGTGAGCCTGGCTCCTCAAGAGGATTCGGGAGAGTTGGATTGCAAGACCCTGGTAAATGTGTTTATGCACCCGGATGCCGATACCCCTGACGGGCTGGCCGATGCGCTCTATTTTATTCATGAAATGGCAACCACAGACGGGATGGATCAGCTCATGGAAGAAGCGGAGAAGAGCGCGATTCGAATCGCCTACCATCCTGGTTCCACGCCCGAGGATATCGCAATCCAGGTATGGCTTGCAGACCGGGAGATCGTTGAGAGAAAACATGCCGAACAGTTTCTAACAAGACCTAAATCTTTTGAATATTACCAATCAGAAGATGAGCCAACATCGATTGCCAAACTAAAAAATGATACCTTGCGAGGTATCGAGAAAAATCTGGACGACTGGTTCGAGAAAAAGAAGCGGGGCAGAACCAGCAGGGTCTTTGCCTATCCAAGGGGTGCTGAAACCTGGTTCCTTGTCAGGCATGGCGAACCATACAAGAGAGAAGGCAGCATTAAGGACGGCGAGTCCAGCAGTGTTTTTTACCGGCCAGAAACATTTGACGTGGTTGTGTACAACGAAACTATTGGGGAGATCAGGGTTAGCGCCAGCACCCTTGGCGAAAAAAAACTATACCGGCAGACTTTTGGTAGGCATTTTTTTGGTGATGCGAATTTCTTTCCGGGCACCGGCAAATACACCCTCGATCCCCTGAAAAGTGATGGTGAAGCGGCACTGGTCTGTTCCGATGTTGAAGGGTTGGAATGGGTGCTGTTAAAAGAGCTGCATTTTTACTGGGGCGGCCAGTTCCGGGAAGTTGAAATCCGCAAGGCCGACGATGTGCTGGCATCGTTCTCCCGGAATGGGCATAATATTCACGAAAATGCCCGTCTGATCCGGGCCAAATTCCAAGTCAAGTTTGAGAATGCGAAAAATCCCAGGACGCTTATCATCCGCCCACCCAACGTTGCCAATTTTACGAGAGACGGTGACAGTGTCATTGGTGAAGTCTGGCTGACACGGCGGGGATTTGTCCTGAACGTCCCTACCGAAGAAAATGAAAATACTCCGCAATAAGTGAGCATGATTATGCCTTTCAAGAATTTGCCATGGCATAAGATTGGACACCCGGAAGGCCGGGCTGGTACACTGCCTGAGCTGCAAGATTATTATGGTGACGCATGGCAGTACCTTACTAAATATTTCTTCCCCACCCAGCGCTTCGTATCTTCAATAAGCTGCTCAAAACCTGGGGGGGATGCCTGCCCTATGCGTGTTGTTGTACATAGCCATCATGACATAGTCGCCGTTTGCGGCAATACCCCAAAAGAATGTGATCCAGTAACACTCACCCGTAGGGATGTGGTTATTTATGAATTGAAAATCAGGGCGCTGCTATCCGAACTTGCCAAGTTTCTTCATGTGAAAGGGACCAACCCGGAAAGCCTTCTGCCACTGACATGGAATTTGGGGCTTTATCTCCTACCTAACCATCCGGCCATGAATGTATACGTTTCACTTCAATCGGATTCAAATGGATTACAGTCCATTGCTATTCAACTGATTATCCAAAAGGAAAAGCCGTTTATTCTTTTAGTGCCTTCCCGGAACTTCTGTACTGTGTCGTTGTTGGAAACTAAACATAAAGCAGGGGCTCATTTGATAGGTCTCGATGAACTTCAATGCCGCCAGCGGATAATGGGTAATGAAGACTCGTTGGGGGAATTGGTTTATGCGGAACTCACGGAAAAAGGTCCTGGAAATGAAAATTTTTTCCGACTTGAAAAGGATTACTGGCAGATCCGTTTTCAAGGGAAACCTTGGTCCATAAAACAATCTCTGGGGATACAATATATAGTCCATCTCATTCTGAAATCGTGCAACGATGAGCCATCAATCTATGTTACAGACCTTTTTTATCTCGTAAACGGAAGACCCGTTGCACAGGATACGGAGTTGAACAGAATGACAAAGGAAGAACTTGAGCAAATGGGCCTTGACGTTGCCAGTCTGGGGGATGCCGGGGATATTATGACCCCTGAAGGGAAAGAGTGGGCAAAAAACCAATTGCAGGAGTATGCTCAAAGGATAGAAGAATCAGAATCGTATGGAAATGTCAATGAAGCTTTTCGTTTGCAGGCAATAAAAGAGAAACTTGGAGATTATATCAGAAAGGCGCATGGGTCTTTCGGTCGTACGCGTAAAGCTTCGGATGCAAATGAAAAAATAAGGAAAACGGTAGCTCGATCGATAGATCGGGTCCTCGAAAAAATGGGGAAAAAAGACGGAGACGAATTGGCAGTCTATCTCGACGGCCACCTGAAAAAAGGCTTTTTCTGCTCATTCCGAGAAGATAAAAACATTAAGTGGGAAATTTTCATGTAAAAATATTTCTGCGTCAACAAATGTAGCTTTGCGTCAACAAATGTCGCGCCAGGATAATAGAGATAGCGTCCTGGCCCGAAGCTGAGTGACGAATTACAATTTCGCCGTATGGCGAATATAGACCCTGCAGGGGCTCTTTCGGGCCGGCCTCTGCAGGGTCTTTTTATTTGGCGTGGATTTAATGGCACATTACAGCCCGGAACTTATTCTAAAGACCATCTCGTTATTCGAGAGCCGCACTGGCACGGCAACTTCCCAGGAGGAAGCCCGCCAGTCGTTGGAGAATATCAGCGGGTTTTTCCAGGTGTTGCAGGAGTGGGCTGAAGCCGAAGGCTACGAAGGGGGGCTTGCCCGAAACCATGCCAAAGAAGAAAAGGGATGGAACCAAGGGAGGGAGCGAACGTGAGAGCCAGATGTACAAAACGGAAATCGAACAGCGTTTTTGTGGTTTATGAAACGGTGCCGCTGCCTTGCGTGAGAGGCCGCGTGGCGAAGCTTCTTAATATCGCCGGGAGTGTCGCAGGGTTAGCGGCGTGTATTGTGGCGGCCGTAGTGGGGATGGCGTTATGAAGTTTCCCTCGGTGACTACTGTGTTATCGCCATTTTCCGACTTTAAGATGGTCCGTCCGGAAGTTCTGAAACAGGCTGCAGAACGAGGAACAAGGGTGCACACCGCGTGCGCGATTTATGCCAAGGGGCTTTGGGCAGATTGTGCGCTTTGCCTTGGCGATGAGCCTTTTTTTGACAGCTTTTTGAATTGGGTGGATATGGCGAAAATTGAATTTGTCTCTGTCGAGGAAGAATTTACCGATTCAGGCCTTGGATATATGGGACACCCGGACGCTGTTGTTTATATCCCAGGCGACCAGGGGTTGACGATTATCGATTACAAAACGCCCATGAGCATTTCCCGTTCGTGGCATCCCCAGATAGCGGCCTATGCCCATCTTGCGCGAAAGCATCGGCATGATGTGCGACGAGGGCTGGCCGTTCGTCTTCGGAGAAATGGCGTGCGAGCAATAACAACAGAGATTGATATCGACGGCGAACCCTGGGCGGCCTTTTTGAACGCTCTGGGTGCTTATAAATATTTTAACACGGGGAGGTAGAGAGTGAAATCAGGATTTGATTTTATGGCAGCGGTAAAACAGGTTGAGGAAGCGCCGGTTGTGCATGTTCTGCCGGCGGTGATCGGCATCAATGATTCGAACCAAGCATGTTTGGTACTGAAGAAGATGTACCTGCCGGAAATCGAGCGGATGAAGGCGCAGGCCATGGCGCATGTTGTATCAGATGAAGCCAGCCAAAACGAGGCTATAACCATGGCCGGACAGGCAAAGAAACTGGCAACGGCGATTGAGAAAAAGCGCAAAGAAGTTATCGAGGCCCCGGGCGAGTTCGTGAAGACTGTGAACAATTTCGTTAAGCTCTTTCGGGATTCTCTGGATGAAATCGACAGAAAATTGAAAGCCGGCATTCAGGCGCACATGACCAAGGTACAGATGGAACAGCGCGAGGCCCAGGAACGCGCTCGCGTCGAGGCCGCAAAGATACAACATGAACTTGACATGCGGGCTGCTGCACTGAACGCCCAGCGGGAAGCCGAGTCGCGGAAAGCGGCTCTAAATAAAGAACCGGCCATACCGATGGTACCCGAAGTGACAGCCCCTGTTGTGGTTGCACCTGTTGTACCTGTTCAAAATGTGTTTCGATCGGAGACCGGATCATCTGTTCATCTTCGGAAAGATTGGGTGTGGGAAGTGTTAGACATCAGCCTGATCCCTGGGAAATATCTTGTGGTTGATAAGGTATCTGTCAATCAGGCCATCAAAAGCGGGATCAGGGTAATCCCCGGTATGCGAATCTATGAAACAGAAAATGCAATCATCAAAGCATAAGGGAGGTGGGATTATGGAATCAAGTTTACCAGTTGTACAAAACCGGTCTTTCGGGATAACCCCGCGGGGTATTGACGAGGCAATCCGGCTTGCCAAAATCA
>CAJBLH010000208.1 GCA_903953895.1 uncultured Desulfobacteraceae bacterium
AGGAAAAAGTTTAACATACTGATTGATTTAGAAAATTGCAGCGATACTTGCACATAAAAGCAGAACGCCTATGTTCCATCGCAGCAAATATCATGCCATTAAGTTAATTTATTGAGAATTATTTTTCGAAAACTCAAGTATTTATGGAGCAAAACTTCATAAAATTGGGCCTTGACCCGGCAATCAAAATACCTTCATGTAACATCCCTCTGCGCGTGCATCAAAAACATTGACGGCTTCGTAATAAGCTCGATGGCTGCGCTGCTCTGCATCCTTAGTCATTGCGGCGTACTAAAAATACACCGCATTCATCAGGGTCTATGCGTCTTGCTTACGGACTTTTCCGATAAAAATATCCCTTTTATTCCCAACACCTCACGCCTACCTTCCCGCATCAAACAACACCACCTCTTTTAAGGCATTCTTCACTTGCTGTACACCTGCATAATCGTTTATCAGGAGTCCTGTGGTTCGGTAAACGCTCATCTCAATCAGACTGCCAAGAAATTTGATGCGTTCGTTAAAAAGCATTTTGCTCTGGGTTGTCTGCCTCTTATCCTGCTTGGCCCGCTCTATTGCAAGGGGTACCCCGTAGGTGTGAACGATCACGCGCTGATCCGCCAAAACAGCGCGGAGTAGAAACAATGCGCGGAGTAAATGGTAGTCAGCCGTAACAAGGATGATCGATTTCAAACCATCCTTGCCAACCAGTTCCCTGGCAAAAAGCGCATCTTCAAACGTAGATCTCGCGTGTCCGTACGTCACCTGCTTCAAAAACGCTTGATCAGCATTTCCTTTCGGAGACCATTTTTCATACTTATCGATGTCCGATGTAATCGCGATGTGATCGGCATATCCCTGTTCCACGAGTTGATAGCCTGCCTGTTTGCGCCCAGGGCCGCCAGGGAAAACCACTATCAGGTCCGCCTTTTCAATGATGTTCTGGGGAGTGAAATAGGGAAAACAGATAGCATAAATGGCAGTTATCAGGATAATAGCTCCGGAAACAAAAACAACTTTTTTGCAGTATTTTCTCGTCATCATATGATCTATCGTTTTCGTGGGGGGGGGGGGAGTGCCTGTGCATGATCTTCATGGTAGCGGATGCCGGATACGGTAAGACTTTCTTCGCGACGGCAATAATCCCCCCAATACCTGCAGCACATAAAAATCGACTTCCCGTCCTGCCGGATTCCGATACCCCGTCGAAGCCCTCATGCACTTAATATCGCCCAAATCCGCTCCGCCGCCTTTCCATCCCAAAGCAGTGGAACCGATGCCGTTTTTGCCTTTGCCAGGCTTTTCCGGACCGCATTGAGAATCCCTTCCCGGCTTGTTCCAGTCAGAATGTTGTTTCCCAACTCCACCGTGATCGGACGCTCCGTGTTCTCCCGGATCGTCACGCACAGGATGGCAAGCGCCGTCGTTTCCTCCTGAAGTCCACCACTGTCGGTCAGCACCACCCGGGCGTCTTTCCATAAGAAAAGAGATTCGGTAAACCCCCAGCGGAGACAAGAGCCAGATGTTTTCCGAAAACCGGATATCAAAAGTTTCGATCATTTTTTTTGTCCGCGGGTGGATGGGTACCGGACGAACTTATGAGATTCGGCACCCGTCTCATGAAACAAACCCACCAGGGGTGCCGTAACATAAGAGCCGGTATCAACAGTTTGCATAGTTTTTAAATTCAGACTCGAACTGTTCAAGCGATCGGGTTAACACCGCTTTTTTGTGTAGCTCTTTTAAAATATTTCGATCTTCGATGGCAGAAATCGCTTTCACGATCTTTTCAGGAATTTGTGAAAACCTTACGGAAAGCACTTCGGCAACCATTTCCCTGGCGTCTGCAAGCATGCCTTTTTCCATGCCTTTTTCCATATAGTGTTCTTCTACACAGTTGATAAATTTCATTTTTCTTTCCTCCTCGTAATCAATGATCCGTTGTGAGAAACTTTTTTTCAGTTCATCGGGAAGGGTCATGATCCAGTCGATGAACAGAAAAAGGTGGATCACATCCTGTTTGTTATATCCCCGATCGTACAGGGCCATGGTAAGATGCCACTTCCACGCAAACCGTTCACGGGGGGCATGACGGGTCTCAATCGTCTTTAAATGCGCCATGACTATACTATGGCAAACGGATTGGGATCGTTTTCCAGCGTCTCCACATCATTATAATCCAAAAGCTTGGTCATGGGAAATTCCATTTCAAGCCGAAATCCCCATCGTTTATAACCAAAAGAAGCGGGGCGCCACGTCATGCTTTCATCCGTCAGCACGGCAAGGCTCACCACAGGAGAGCGAAACTTGTCGTAAATCCGATAATTGTAAACATATATCCGCTCGGCAAAATTATGTTCATAAGACCCCTGCACCTCTATATGCGTCAGAACCATGAGGGGTTTGCCATCTCGGGTGTGTACCCTGACCAGTTTATCGGCAAGCCGGCGCCCCATCTCCGAATCCCGGACAAGCTGCTGAAACTCCTTGTCCATAAAGGTGTATTCTTTCTCCCAGTCAATACCGGCATGAACATCGGGAAAAAAGAATCCGACAAAGTCGCAGAAAAAACGTTCCAGAATATCTTTCCAGGGGGAATCGTAATCGGGTTGATCGGGCATGAGAAATATTCCTTTAGGCGGGTTTCAACAAAAAAGACCATGAAAAACATCGTTGACCGTCATGGTGGCAGCATAAACCATGCCATGAGCGTTTATTGAAAGGAGTGTTCACAACGATAGCACTTTCAGATTCTACCATGTTTGCATCCTTTTGTGAATTTTGGAGAAATGATGGCCATCTCTTCCGCCATCTCGTTTAATGCCGAGGCAATGCCCAAAAAAGTGTTTTTGTCATCCACATTGGATGGCCGGTGCAAGGTCATAAACGCATAGGCTTTTTCCCCGCCGCATTCTCGCTTCAGTGTTTTTATGTTATCGCAAATCCGTGCATCATCGAGCTTTTTGACCTGATGGAGCAGTTTATCGATCATCACGTGGCCGACAAAACAAATCCGGTCGGCGGGTTTTCCCTCCTGGCGGAGATTGGCGACCCCGCTCCCCTCTGTCACAAAAAACCTGTCTGTAATGGCATCGGTCACCATGCGGTTGATTTCTTCGGGCATGGAAAGATCAAAGCTGCGAAGCCCGGCTTCCACATGCGCCACCTGAATGTGGAGCTTTTTGGCCACGATGCTGCACGCCAGGGTTGAGTTCACATCACCCACCACCATCACCAGGTCGGGCCGTGCGCCGGCAATCAAAAACACCTTCATATCACCTTCCTTTGTCTCATCTCCTGCTGCCATTCATCCGCGCCGACATGGACAAGGAGCTTTAAATACGTCTCCGCCAGTTTTTCCCGGTCATATTCATTTACCACAAAGGCTTTTCCGTTTTTTCCGAGTGTCTCGGTAAAAGCCCTGTTCTCGAAAAGAGCCCATACCGCATCCGCCAGGGCCTGGGGATTTTCCGGCTCGATGCAGATGCCGCAGGCCCCTTCCTCAATGATCTCCCGGCTTTCGCCTTCAACGCCAAGAATAATCGCCCGTTCCATGGCCATGGCCTCGAAGAGCTTGGACGGTATCACCGTCTTGAACAGATCCGCTTTCCTCAAAAGAACCATGCAGGCGTCGGATGCTGCTATAATCTCCGGCATTTTTTCTTTTTTCTGCTGAGCAAGCATGATCACGTTAGTCAGCCCCCGGGCGGCCTTTTGTTTCAGCAGCCGCTCCCGCTCGGCCCCGTCTCCGACCAGCAGGAAAACGATTTCTTTTTTGTCTTTTAAAAGCACCGCAGCATTAAAAATGGTTTCCAGGCCATGGGCCATGCCGTGGGTGCCGATATAGGAGGACACAACTTTTCCCTCAAGATTCTGTTCCGCCCGAAAATCGTTCTCTTTCGGCGATGTCTGGAACTGCTCAAGGTCTGCGCCGTTGGTGATCACGGTGATCTTTTCTGGCGCCACCCCCCGGCCCGCAATATGGCGTTTGAATGCCTTCGTCAGCGCAACAATCCGGTCAGCCCCTTGATACATCCATGTTTCCACGCCTTCCAGAAGATCGATTATCCATCGATTCTTCACGGCCCCCACTGCGATGATCGATTCCGGCCACAGATCCCGTATCTCAAGGACCCATGGGCAGCGCTTGGTCCGGGATACGAAAAATCCAGCCAAACCACAGAAAAACTGGGGTGATGTGGACACAACGACATCGGCCTTCTGGGTCTGTGAGCAGAAAAGCGTTGCCGAAACCATATATGACAGGTAATTCAGAATCCGCTTGGCAAATCCCTTGTTGGCGCTCAGATACGTCTTTACCCGCAGAATCCGGATGCCGTCCCGCTCCTGCCATTGCCACAGCCGGTTTTGATACCCCGGATAGATGATCCCGTTCGGGTGATTGGGCGCGCAGGTGATGACGGTAACCTGATGACCGGCTCGGACCCAGCGATTGGCGTTCTCGTAAGTGCGGGAGGCCGGAGCATTGACCTCGGGCGGAAAATAGTGGGTCAGAAAAAGGATGTGCACGCGTGTTTTCCTGTGGTGATTTTCCATCCCCCGTAAAAAGGGAGAGGGGCATTTCTGTATTTGTCAGCGGCGCCCTGAAATTGTATTAAATCTGGCGGTTTGAAAATGTTAAATTGATCAGC
>CAJBLH010000209.1 GCA_903953895.1 uncultured Desulfobacteraceae bacterium
GAAAAGGTTAAAATCAGTTCCGGCCATTGATTTGAAGACCTTTTGGAAAAGAAGCTCCAATAAACAGGGCGCTGTCGTTTACGGTAATAAATTCTTATAATTTTCCATGCAAAGTGTTAACTGAGAAATGAAGGATGCCCATTCTTGCGTTTGCCTCTCAGCGCACTCGGCATGCAGGGTGAATTCGTTTTGGCCACGCCGTGGACTTTCGCCTGCTTCAAGTGCAAAGGCGGAGCAAAGGCATATTTCCACGGCGGACTCTCGCCGCAAGAATTGCTGGTACCGGTCATGATTCTCAGCCCGTCTTCCAGACCCGCCGCTGGTCCGCCGGTTGGTATCAACTGGAAGCTCATCCCTGGGAGCCAGAAACTTACGACCCGGTTTTTTTCCGTTCAGATAACAGGTGTGAACTCCGGGTTATTCGACATTGCATCGCCGAAAGTCCGTGTTGAGTTGCGGGCAAAGGGGAAGATTATTTCGCGTGCCGTCAGCGCTTCCTACGGATTCGAAGAAGCCACGGGCGATGTGGCGCTTCGAAACGATGGGAGCGATTCCAAGCGGATCGTCCCCAATACGGTCACTCTCATGATTACTGAGGAGCCGGATCAGAAGAGTGTCGGGTTGCACTTGTTTTAATGCCGATAAGAAGTTGGATGAAATATTAACCAATGATGTTGCCGCCAGGAAGGAATGGGACAAAACGTTTAAGCTTAAACATGATCCTCGGGTGACGTGGATCGGTCGATTTTTAAGAAAAACCAGCCTGGACGAATTGCCCCAGTTTATCAATGTACTCAAAGGGGATATGAGCATTGTAGGTGCACGCCCTATCGTGTCCCATGAGCTAAGTTGTTACTACAAAGAAAATGGCGGGCTCTACTGCTCCATGAAACCTGGTATCGCCGGCCCCTGGCAGGTAAGCAATCGAAGCGATACCGAGAATTACGCAGAACGCGTGGCCCTGGATACATGGTATGTGCTTAACCGATCTTTTTGGCTGGATATGAAGATTATCTTGAAGACGGTGGGGTGTATGATCAGGGGGAAAGGGGCGTATTAGGGCAGAGGACGGAAATGCGGGATGGCTGAGGGCTGAGAAGATAGTGAGTGGACAAACTCCTGATCCGGGTTGATTATGACAGTTGGAATCCAGCGATTCTGTCGGGTAATCCGTTCGCCGCATCCATCCAGAATGATAATTTTTCGGACCGGGGTTTTTGGATGGAGCTGGAGAAGGACCTTTCCCAGAAGCGGCAGTATCTGGACTATGACAGGTATAAAATTCCGGTAACCAGTGTGGCCGTATTAGCGGATAACTCACCATTATGGAACCCGCCCCCGTTTCAATACGGGATGTGGGGTTCCACAATGGGCCTGGACTATTTAAAAACAAAACTCCTTGATTATAAAGATAAATGGCTTTATCTTGAAAACCATGACAACCGTTTGCCATCGTGGTAATGGCCCACTTGAAAGCGCTGGAAACAAGAAAGGACCATTTGTCAAGAAAGCAGTGGAAAATCGGACTGAAAAAAGCTCCAGTATCAAAAAGGCTATTCAAGAACAGGGGTTTTGAATCTCTACGCGTTTATAGACTGGGTATTGGCCTTGCCGGATGCGCTTGAGAAAATCTTCCTTGAAGATTTAAGGGAATTTGAAAAGGAGAAAAAAATGCCATATATAACCAGTGCTGAAAGAATGGGCAGGAAGGAAGGACGGTGCCTATAATACCTGTGTAAACCTGATCCGGAACATGAAAAAGAATAACCTGACCGGGCAGGAAATTGCGCATCTAAGGAAATATGCGGGAATACACATCCTTTTTGCTTTTACCAACATGAAAAAAATGGCCTCAATTCAAACCATCCCTGCGCGAGTCCAGCTCATGGCTGGTAGTCATCCTGCGTCTGGTGGGCAGTGGGATTACAGCGCTTTTTATTTATCCACGGCTCGGTTTACATGATGTAGTCAGCCTGCGCATCGAAAACTGGATTGATTCCCAATAGCCATTCAATTTTTAGCGAAGTACATAATTCATTTGAAACTACATGAGTCAGACCTGTTTCGTCGGATGTCCGGATATCCAGTCACGAAGGGCGGAGTCAATGCGTGATTGCCAGCCAGCCCCTGTTGCCTTGAAGTATTCAACTACATCAGGCGAAAGCCGAATTGCTAATGATTTTTTTGTAGGAGCTTTTTGTGGTCCACGGAGTCTTGGACGATGGACTGTGACTCGCGCCAAGTCTTCATCAGTTTTCAGAAAATTATCTGGGTCTTCCATTGCCATTCGTTCAACTTCTTCTTCAGTTAAGTTGCGGACGCGTTCCCAGTCAGTCATGTCGCCGCCTGCGGCACGCATGGCCTTGATTTCTTCAGATGTCATTCTAACGATTTTGCCCATAAGTAGTGTCTCCTTTCCTTGCGACTGGCTTTACGCAGCGAGATAAAGCGAACAGCATTACCTCGAACGGTATAGGTGAGAGTCAGGGCCATGAGTTCGCCCTCAATCATGGGCGACATCGCACCATCGATGTTCATGCGAACGATGACTTTCAGATGTAACCTTGTCGAGTGACTCGTACACAAGATCGCCGTATGAAAGATCATATCCGTGCTTTTCGATGTTTGTCAGACGTTTGGTTTCATCCCATTCGTAAATCATGTTTATTGTATATACGATTTGATTTGATTAACCAACGGAAAAGTTTAACAAGTGCAGCAACACATGAACAATAACAGCAGCCAAAATATTTACGTCTGTGCTGATGCCCGACTGCCCGGACAATTTTGTTCTGCGAGGGACCGATTGGGTTGAGCAGAAACTTCACCATGCGGGCCTTTTGCCGGACTGTCGACGACATGGTGTAGCAGTGTGGAGTGGGATCAGACAGAGATTAATGCTGAATTTACGGATATGGCACACATGAACAGTAATGTCGATCAACGTGTGCGTATTTCAGCCCACAGCGGCTGTGGTTAATGATGTCGCGCTATTTTCGAAGGTCTGGTCGGTACCAATTTGCATCGGGATGGAAAACTTAGTTCCTCGCGTATCCCTTTCTGACAGCGTTTTCCATCCTGACCAATTCGTCATCGGTCAGGAATCCGAAATGCGATTCTCTCTTTCTTTCCGAAAGACGATCGTTGTTTTGCAGGCAGAGCTGGATAAAGAGATCGATGATGCGGTCGGGCATGTCCACGATCTCCTGGATCGCCTGCTTGGTCTTGTCGTAATTTACCAGGAAATCGAGTTCTTCCACCAGTTCGTGCGCGATGGTGAGTTTGATGAAATCGTATAACGCCTCCGCCTGGGCCGTCATATCGATATACCGATACAAACGCCCGGTCTTACCCGGCACGGTTATCTGGCCGAGATCGTCCAAGTCGTATTCAACCAGCCGCATCAGTGGGTTTGAGAACGCCTCCAGGGAGTGATCGTAAAGTGCCGGATTTTTCAGCATGGCGGCGGAGACCGGGATCATGAGCCCTTTCGGAATCGCGCCGCGCAGGAACAGGATGTTGTAAATGAGAAACCGATGAATACGGCCGTTACCGTCCTCGAAGGGATGCATGAAGACGAACCCGTAAGAGATGGCGGCGGCATGGATAATGGCGGAGACAGAACCTTCCTTCATCACTTGGTGGGCAGTGATCAGGCCCTCCATCAGTTCCGGGAGATCGTCAGGCTTCGGGCAGACATAATGAACGAGCTGTTTCTGGTAGGAAATCGTCTGGCCGACGTAGTTCTGGTTGGTCCGGTAGTCCTTTTCTCGGAATCTGGGATCGACGATGCGATTTTGCACGTCTATCAGGAGAGGCTTTTCGCAAAAATCCTTTTGTTCGGCCATCTCCAGCAGGCCAATGAATTTCTCTGTCCGGGATGCGCTTGGCTTGATGTGTTCGATCTCGAATGAGGATTTGGTTTCCTTTTTATAAAGATAACTCAATGCCCGTCTGAGAATCTCAGGAGGATAGGAGGTAACGACATCTTCGCACCGTTTCCGCAGGTCGATTTCTTCCAAGGCGGCGAGTTTTTCGGTGCGCCGGATGATGGGACAGAAGGTTCTTCCGCCAAGCGAATTGTCGATGACCCTTTGACGCTGCACGCGTCGGCCGGCCGCTGATGTGTAATAACGGTTCGGCTCAAGCAGCTCGATGTAATTCCCCTTGATCATATCCGGCAGCGAGAGTTCCCGTCCGGTCAAGAATTCGTATATGAACCAAACCCTGCGGACATATTTTCCGGTGGGTTTCGAGCTGATCCAGGCAGCCATCTCGTCTGCCGGGGCCACGTCGAACAAGGCCGACATGAGTCCCAGGTTGACGCCATCATATTTGAGGGCGAACTCCAGATGGTCGCCCGTCCTATCTCCGGGCCAATAGGACTGGGGATAGATGGATTCCACCTGCCCATCCTGAATGGTCGAGCGGAGTGTCCCGGTCGGGCTGACGGCGGACGTGTGCCAGTTCGGCAAAACGCTCAATCCGTAAGTCTCGATCAGAAACGCATATCCTGCCAGCCTGTTCTGTCTCGTGTCCAATGCCATCACACTTCAAAAAATCGTTACATTTCCCAATAAATCATTACAAGTTGCCTTTGAATTAGAAATATAGTTAAAATTGAGGCAATTTTCAATAAAAATTGTTTGATTGACGGGGGCCGGGCAGAAAGGCCGAAGTGCAAAACTTTCCCTTCATTGATGAGATATTTAATTGCACCGGCAACATCTTCGATGGGCGCTTTGGGGTCGACTCGGTGCTGGAGAGATCAATACGGTCGGTATTAAGACGCTTAAGCGAGGCCTCAACCACTTTCTTGATATGCTCTGGCTGGCTATTGAGCCACCTTTTTCAAGATCAAAACCGAATTTTGTTGCGATAACGACTTTGTCGATGGGGCTCTTGCCGATCAACTCGTTCCTGCCGAATCCCAGCATAAAGCGAGGTACGATGTTGCGGAAATCGGACTTATCGAACATCGTCTTCTTGTTGATTTTTCCCGTGAGAAATCCCTTGCCCAGAGGACTGAATGGAACGAGCCCGATGCCGAGTTCATCAAGCGTCGGCAGCAATCCTTCTTCAGGCCGAAACGGTCCTGGCATAGTATTCCCGGGCATGAATTTCGTAATAATCCGTCATCGGCACTTCTTCTGAAGCAGGATTTCACTGAAGCCGTTTCTGAGCATATCCTGCAATTCGACGATTTCGCTGAACCCATTTTCTTTATAAAAAGATCGCGCAGGAATATTGAACGAAGATACTGTTGACCAGATATTGCCGGGACGCTTTTGATTTCATCAATTGCAGAAAACGGCATGTCAGTGGCAGTCATTTCACTTTCCCCGCAGACGCTTTGTCATAATGAAGATTGTCTCCCGGCACAAGTTCAAAGCATTCCTTAACGGCAACCGCCGGTCCGTGGGTCAGGAGTTCACTGACCGTTACGAAATCGAATCCCATTTCCTGAAGTCTGGGAATAAAAATGGGGAGTGCGCGGGATGTTTCATGTCCGCGACCATTGGCGTGGCAGATGACGATGGATCCAGGGTGAGATTTCTGTAAAATCGCATCGGCGATCATCTGGGCAGAACGGTTGGGGGATGGATCGCCGGAGACAACATCCCACTGGATGGCCATCAGACCGAAACGATTCAGCATATCCAGCGCCAGTGGCGTACAGGCGCCATATGGAAACCGGAATAAGCATAGGCTTTCTGGAACTTTATTCATTTCAGACGGGTCAATCCCGGCCGACAGCGTTCTTTGCCGAAGCGTTTCCCAAAAAGATTCATATTGCACCTGGGTCCGGAGAATCTGGGTCTGCATACGGGATGAATCGATCGTTCGGAAATTGGCATGACTCCAGGAATGGTTTCCGATCTCGAAAAGTGGATCTGCCATGAGCTGCAAAATTTTTTCGGGATGCGATACCATCCACATACCGCCAGCAAAAAATGTCGCTTTTACCTGATGCCCTCTGAGATAATTGATGATATCTGCATCATAGCCGGATTTCCGGTTTGTCGATTCACACAGATCAAACGTCAATGCAATGACTTTTTGACTGTAACGGGGCGTAACACAGCGGAGGGAACCCTGGAATTCCTTGGTCAGTGGCGCATGAATATTTGCAGGAATCTCCTGTAGCGGCCAACGCCGATATCCCCGCTCGACGCCTGTTTTATCTTCAGGCTTTCCCAGCAATTCTTGGGGCGTCCAGAGCGTCGTTAAAATCGTTTGAGAGCCGAATGTTTTTTGAACAGCGGAAGTTGTACCGGAAATAACCGCATCCGGATTATCCCCGGCCAGGCAGAATGGGCTCGAAAAAAATATCAGCGACAGCGCAATAAATGTATTGATCATCGTTTCGAATATCCCCCTCCCAGCCTCCCCCCGCTGGGGGGAGGCTGGGAGGGGGGCAGGGTTGGGCGAAAAACAAAAAAGGCCCTGCAATGACTTGCAGGACCCTTACAGACATATGAACCGTCTTGATTCTTGAAAAAAGAGAATTAGACGCAGCCGGTCGGTTTCGGAAGGCCGGCCATTTTACAGGCTCCCTTGCCAGGACCTGACGGAAACAGCTCGTAGATGTGTTTCAGCTTGAAGCCGGTGACCTTGGAAAGCACGCGAACCATCGGAGCGATACCGTTCTTCTCGTAGTATTCTCTCAGCATGGTGATAACCTTGCGATGTTCTTCGTTGAGTTCGTCGATACCTTCTTCTTTTTTCACAAACTGGACCCATGCTTCCGACCAGTTGGTGTAAGAATCAATAAAACCGTCTTCATCTACCACAAACTTTGTACCCTGAAATTCGATTTCTGGCATTTACATTCCTCCTTGGTTTATGATTATTCTAATGGCAATCTGCCTGCAATCTTAAAAATAAGTTATTTTAATTATCCCATTGGTCTGATATTGTCAACATGAAAATGGAAACCGCTCGGCTCCAAGTGAAGACCCAATGTCGATTCGACAATCAATCGCTATGATTTCCAGCCAATATTCCGAATAAATCCGGGCAGGGGCGGATTTCAAACCCGTTCCTACAAATGGCTGTGATAATCATGCTGTTAAAAAACAAACCGGAATCAATACTCTTTAGGCATATTCGTCAACTGGGCCAGCGTGAATACCGGCCCGTCTTTGCACACGAATTCTTTTCCCACGTTGCACCGGCCGCACATGCCGATGCCGCACTTCATCCGATTTTCCAAAGACATGATGATGTGATCATGGGCATAACCCATCTTGTCTAAAACCGGCTGGGTAAACTTGATCATGATGGGCGGCCCGCAGATGATGGCAAAAGTATCGGCATCCGCTTCGGGCGCTTTCTGCTCGGTGATGGTCGGCACGAACCCGACATTGTATTTCCAGCCTGGATCATTGGCAGCATCCACGGTAATGTGCATGTGGATATCATCGCGGCGTTCCCAGGCTGCCAGTTCATCCCGATACAGCAGCATACCGGGGGATCTGGCGCCGTAGATGACGTTGATGTCTTTGAATCTGGATCGGTTGGCCGGATCGAGCATGTAAACAATGGAAGAGCGCAGCGTGGTGAAGGCGAATCCACCACCGATGATCACCACGTTTTTTCCTTCCAGGGCCTCCCAGGGGTAGGAATTCCCAAGAGGTCCGCGAAGTCCCATAATGTCTCCCACTTTCATGGCGTGCAGAAATGAGGACACCAGACCCACTTTGTTGACAGTGAATTTCACAAAGCCTTTTTCCGTCGGAGAAGAGGCGATGCCGATGGGGATTTCCCCTTTTCCGGTAACCGACAATTCCGCAAACTGCCCGGCTTTGTATGCAAATTTTTCTTCATCTTCGGGATCGAGAAAAACGAATTTGAATGTCTTTAAATTCTTGTCTTCGGTTTCGGTGATGATTTCATCGATGCGAACCGGATAAGGCATATATGGATTTTGCACAGTACTCCCCCTTTCTGGCTAAGCCGGGCAGACGCAGGCTGCAGGATCATAATCGTTCATCTGGTTGCAGACCTTGCGAATATCAATGTTAACCGGACACAGGCGGATACACCGACCGCAACCCACACACTGGATTCCGTTATCGTACTTGTCCACATAGTATTTCAGCTTGTGCATGAACCGCTGCCGAACCCGCTGCATTTTTGCGCCCCGGGGGTTATGCCCGGTGCCATGCATGGTAAAGAGCGGAAACATGCAACTGTCCCAGTTTCGCAGCCGGACACCTGTATTTCCCCGGTTTTCATCCTGAATATCGAAACACCAGCAGGTGGGGCAGGAATAGGTGCAGGTACCGCAGTTGATGCAGGAAAAAGCCGTATCTTCCCAGAACGGGGCATCATAGATATGCGTGGTTTCCTTGGCTTTTAACCGATCTGTCGAAATACGCGAGGCGATTCTGGATTCAGCGGCCTGTTTCATGGCTTCGATTTTTCCGGCATCATCGGCCAGTGAGTTCCACCCGGCGGCGGCCAGCAACGCAATGCCTTTATCGGTCAGGGATTTTGCCAGGAAACGGTCTCCACTGTCCACCAGCAGCACATCGAGGCCTGCCTCGTGAAACGGGCCACACCCGGCGGATGTACAAAAGCAGGTGGGGCACGGATCATTGCAGGCCAATCCAACGAAGGTCATGGAATTGTACGCCTTCAGCCAGTAAGGGTCTTGATACTGGGGGGCGTCGAAATTGCGCTTGACCAGTAGAAACGCCGCTGCATCGCAAGGCCGGATACCGATCACTGCCTTGGGGCAGACGTCTTCTTGAACTTCTTTTAGAATGTGATGATCCGGCCGGCTTTCGTCCAAGGTGTAGGTAAACATCGGCTCTGTCTGCGGCTGAACCAGAAATTTCGGAGAAAGCCGGGTATTGGTATATGTCATATCCGGCTGTTCATCTTTGCCAAGGGCTTTAAAACAATGCCACTCTTTTTCTTTAACCGGACCCAGCACCTGATAAGCCGATTTCGCCTTTTCAATGCCGAGGGCCCATTCTTTTTTGTCGATCGTGAAAACTTTCATGGTAACAGACCTTATTTATTTAATAAAATCATTGGGGTCATTCGGTTTGTACGTATCCAGCGGTGGGCGCTCATCCAGGGTCATGCCGGCTTCCCAGCCGAACATTTCGAAGGCATCCTTGTTGAGTTTGCTGGTAAACTGCCGAACCTTGATGCCCACCGGACAAGCCCGCTCACAAGCGCCGCAATCCGTACACCGGCCGGCGCAGTGGTAGGCCCTTAAAAAATGAAACGTGCGGATATCGATGGGATCCTGACTTTTTCCCACCCACTGGGGCCGGGATTCATCCACAAAACAGGTCGGGCAGTAGCATAGCGGGCAGGCATTGCGGCAGGCGTAACAACGAATACAAGGTGAGAGCAGGTCTTCGAAATACTGCCATTTTTCCTGAGGCGACATGGCCTCCACCCGATTGACTTCGGCATAGCGATCCACCCCCGCCTGTTCCGGCACCAGCTCACCCGCCAGTTCATCGAAAAGAACGGGATTACGGTGAATACAGGCCGCGCAGTTACTCTGCAGCACATCGGTTTTCTTCAGACTTTTTTCGCTGCCGTGAATTTTGATTTTCAGATTCTCGCCGTCATCCGCCACATCCAGCAGGGTATCGCCGAACTCAGAGATAATCCGCCGTTTATCGACCATTCCCTGACAGGGAACACCGATGATATGCAGGTTTTCCCGCTTGATTTTATTTTCGATAATATGGGTTACGATGTTTCGGGAATCGCATCCTTTGGCCACCACCGCAATCTTTTCCTTCCGATCGGTCAGATAGTTTGCCAGGTTGATGCCGCAATTGCTGTCCCACACCAGTTGATGGACATCTTCGGGCCGACGGATAAAACAGGGCTCATTCATCATCGGCAGGGTTCCCTTTCGAAACCCGATGACCATATCAACGCTTCCATCCTTCAAAAGCCGCAGGGCGACTTCTTTAATTTTATCTTGGTATCCGGACATGTTAAGCTACCTTAACTGCTTGTTTATTATAAGTTGTATTGGGGCCAAGGGCTTTTACTGACGCTGTAACGGTCTTGACCACATCGACAAACTTGGTGGATTCCGCAGAGCTGATCCAGGAAAACTGAAGTCGCCCCGGCTCGATTCCCATGTGTTCCATTAAATTCATAAACAATCCAAATTTTCTCCGGGCATAATAATTACCTTCCAGGTAATGGCATTCGCCGGGATGTCACCCGGAGACCCAGACGGCGTCGGCGCCTTCGCTCAGGGCCGACAGGAAAAATTTCGGACTCATTCTGCCGGTACATGGAATCCGGATCACCCGGATATTGGACGGATATTCCATCCGGCCGACACCAGCCAGATCCGCCGCCCCATAACTGCACCAGTTACAGAGAAAACTGACGATTTTGGGTTCAAACTCGGTCATTATCCTGACTCCTTTGCCGAAACACCGGCTGCTGACGTGAATGTACCATCCGTTACGGCAGCCGGCGATTCAGGTTCAAAAATTAAACTGCTTCATTCAGCGCAAATATCTGCGCAAATATCTGGTCGTTGTCAAAACCTTTCAGTCGAATGGCGCCGGATCTGCAGGAAGCCACACAGAGCCCGCAGCCCTTGCAAAGCACGGGATTGATCTGGGCCTTTCCCGGGTTGAAACGGGCAGTCGCCTCGATAAACGATGGTGCGGAATACGGACAAATCGAAACACAGACCCCGCAACTGCTGCATACCGTGGGAACAACTTCAGCAATGGTTCCACTGGTATGGATGTTCTCGCGGGCTAGCAGGGTGACGGCACGGGAGGCGGCCGCCTTTCCCTGAACGATGGACTCATCGATGGGTTTGGGATAATGGGCCGTACCGCACAGAAACACGCCGTCGGTAGCAAACTCCGATGGTCCGAGCTTGGCATGACGTTCCACAAAAAATCCGTCTGCGTTCAGCGGAACCTTGAAGAAGCTGGCCAGTTTTTCGTCACGGTTGGGAATGATGGCGGTCGCCAGGGTGATCAGTTCGGTTTCCAGCTCCATGGGGCGGCCCAGAATATGATCGGTGACTTTGACCACCAGCTTTCCGTTGTTCCGAACCACCTGAGGTTTGTTGTCCAGGCTGTACCGGATAAAAATCACCCCTTTTTCACGGGCTTTTTTATACAGATATTCCCGTTCGCCGTAGGTCCGGATATCCCGGTACAGGATATAGACGTTCATATCCGGATTTTTTTCCTTCAACTCGAGAGCATTGTCGATGGAATGCGTACAGCAGACCCGTGAGCAGTAAAGCCGTTCCGGCTCGCGGGAGCCCACACATTGAATGAAAACCGCCGCCGCCAGGGATTTGAGGGATTCATCCTTTTCCATGAGTTTTTTGTCGAGTTCGAGACTGGTGATGATGCGCCGATCCTTGCCGTAATCATATTCCGTGGGAACGTGGGGAGATGCGCCGGTGGCGATCACCGCAATACCGTGCTCGACGACCTGCTCCGAACCGGTTGTGGACAGTGTGGTTTTAAAATTTCCGACAAATCCGTTTACCTGGCCAAGTGTGGTGTTCAGGTGAACCTGTATCCGGCTGTTCTGAGCAACCGACGCAATCAATTCGGATAGTTTTTCCTGAATTCTTTCACCTTTGGCCGTTTGAAACAAATTGAGGGCCTGGCCACCGAGCTGGGCGGATTTTTCAACGATGTGGGTGTGATACCCCTGCCGGGCCAGACTGCCGGCAGCAGCCATTCCGGATATACCGCCGCCGATAACCAGAGCGGTCTGGTTGACCTGAAGCTCCGCCTCTTTCAGAGGCTGCGTGAGGGCCACCTTGGCCACTGCGGATCGCACCAGATCCTTGGCTTTCTGTGTGGCCAGTTCCGGCGTACTCTTGTGTACCCAGGAATCGTGATTCCGGATATTGGCCATTTCAAACAGGTATTTATTGAGCCCTGCGCTGATCAGGGTTTCCTGGAAAAGCGGCTCGTGGGTTTTGGGCGTACAGGCCGCTACCACGATCCGATTCAGGTTTTTTTCCTTGATGAGCTGGGTGATGCTGTCCTGATTGTCTTGCGAGCAGGAATAGAGGTTGTCGGAGGTGAATTCCACAAAGGGAAGCGTTTTGGCATATTCTGCAACCGACGGCACATCCACGACACCGGCGATATTGATGCCGCATCGGCAGACAAAAACGCCGATTCTGGGACGCTCACCGGCGATATCGGTTTCGGGAACGATTTCCGGAACCTTTGTCAGGGTGTTGCGGGCCGCGGAGAGAATTTCACCGCAGGCCGAGGCCGCAGCGCTTGAATCGATGACTGCCTGGGGAATGTCTTTAGGGCCCTGGAAAGAGCCGCTGACATAGACCCCGGCTCGCGATGTGGATACCGGCTCGAATGACGATGTTTCGCAGAAATTGCCCGGAGTCAGGGCGATGCCCAGGCGCTTTGCCAGAGAGACCACTTCCGGAGAGGTTTCCATACCGATCGAAAGGACGATCATGTTGAAGACTTCCGTCTTTAAGTCACCGGCTTCCGTGATGTAGCGCACTTCGAGGTCATCGGTTTCCGGAATCTGGGTGATGGTATGAACCCGGCTGCGAATAAAGCGGATACCGTGCTTGTTTCGGGCGCTGTCGTAAAACCGCTCGAATTCCTTGCCGTGGGTCCGCATATCCATGAAAAAGATGGCGCAATCCAGACTGTCGCCCTCGTGTTCCTTGGCGATCACGGCCTCTTTGATGGCATACATGCAGCAGACCGACGAGCAGTAGGAATGATCGCATTTGTTCATGTCCCGCGAACCAACACACTGAAACCATGCGATTTTTTTGGGGGACTGATGATCGGAAATCCGGGACACATGGCCCATGGTGGGACCGGATGCGGATAGAATCCGTTCGAATTCCAGAGACGTGACAACATTGGGATATTTGGCATACTGGTAGTTATCGAATTTCTCGGGATTGAACGGCGCAAAGCCCGGGGAAAGGATTACCGACCCTACGTTGAGCATGACGGTTTCGGGTTTTTGATCGAAGTCGACCGCACCGGTCGGGCAGATTTTTTTACAGGCGCCGCATTTTTTCTTTTGCAGATAAATGCAGGTGTTCGCATCGATCGCGTACTTCAGGGGGACTGCCTGAGCATATTCCACATAAACGGATTTGCGTTGGGAAAGGCCCATGTTGTATGGGTCTTTCACTTTTTTGGGGCATTTTTCCGCACATGCACCGCAGGCAATACACTTCGATTCATCGATATAGCGGGGATTTTGAACAATTTCGACCTGGAAATTGCCGGCTTCACCGCGGATGTCTCTAATTTCACAAAGGGTTTTAAGTTCGATATTCAAGTGCCGGCCGACCTCGACCAGTTTTGGGGAGATAATTCACATGGCGCAGTCATTCGTCGGGAACGTCTTGTCCAACTGGGACATGACACCGCCGATGGATGGCGATTTTTCAAGTAGATACACATAATAGCCTGAATTGGCCAGATCCAGGGCGGATTGCATTCCGGCAATGCCGCCACCGACAACCAATACAGACCCGATAACAGGGTTTGCGTTCGACATAATGGCTCTCCTATGCTTAATTTTATCAAAAACGTCGGCAACGTTCGGCTTCAGAAATTTAAATAAAGTTTCTAACTAACCTTTGAAAATTTTCTTGTCAACAGATTTTCCGAAAGGGCATTGTTGATAGTCGGAATCTGAAAGTCTACAGAGCGGGACCGTTCCGAGAACATGTTCCGGAAATCCGCTTCCGGGAAAAAGCGTGGGGATCATCAGCGACGGCCATCATCAAGCCCGTAAAAATCAATGGCGCCATTCTCACATCATGAAATAATAGACTGCAGTCCATTATTTCATGCGTCAGCACTACTATATCCCACTCAATTGACCAGTGCCGAGACCTGCCTTTGCCCGGTTTCACGCAAGGCATCCGCCAGCAGCCTCTCGTAATGACCATGTGCCGCTGAATCCAACGATCGCCACACCAGAAGCTGCCGTCTGATGGCGTTCAGAAATGCCTTGTTGATGCGTCTCCAGGCATTGGACTCGCCGGATTGGCGTTCTATCTGAACAGTGACTTCCAGAAAACCGGGTTCTTCCCGAGATTGACAAAAACGCAGGACGATCTGCTGCATGATGCCGAAATCAAACGGCGCCAGCCAGACATGGGCGTTAATGACAATACAGGCATCTTTGGCGCAGTTTTCCCCCTCACAGGCATCGATATTGCCAGAAACCGGCGGTACCGGGCAGACTTCGCTGAAGGTGATGTCACCGGTGGAAAACAGACCGTGGGAAACATCCTGGTGGCCTTTTAAATAGTCATACAAAAATCCGGTGATGCTGCGATGTTCTTCATATTTCATCAGAAAGGGAAGGGTGATTTCTATCAGATTTCCCGTGGATGCGGGAAGGGTCCAGGACCGGTTGACGTCGGGGATGGCGATTTCTGCAGCGACCCGCGATGGGTAAATGGCCGATATCAGCACAACCAGGATTACCAGAACCATGGCGGCCACACCGGAAAGCGATGAGTAGTTGACGGTGATTCCCGACCACAGCGAGGTGCCGGCAAAAAGACCGGCGCTGGTCTGGGCCAGAAGATAACCCATGACGACACTCAGCACGGCAAAGGCCAGGGCTTCGGCGATAAAAAGAAAGCTGACATGAGAGGGGGCCAGCCCGACGGACGTATAGATGGCGATTTCTCGCTTGCGTTCATAAACGCTTCCGATCATGGTGTTCAAAACGATAAAGACCGAAATGATGATCGGAATCAAAATGTTGGGCACCCCGCTGTAGCTTAAGGCGTCACTGGCGTTATACATCTGGACGCCGTCAGGCTCGCCGCTGAACAGGGCCAGGCCGAAACGGTCAACCAGGTGCTGGGCGGCTTTGCGGGTGTCTGTTGCTGCCGTATGCCGGACCGCGATGGCCTTCAGCTTTCCGCCGGAAGACAGCAGGGTCCGGGAGGGAACGATCACGGTCAGGTCTCCGGAAATATGCTGATATCGGCTCTGAAAGGATCGGACATCATCTCCGGATTCCATGGCCTCCATCTCGACTTCGGTCAATTCCTGAGAAGCTTCACGGGGAAAAATGGCGGGCGTCAGAGGTTCACCGTCCAGGTCGGGCCGATCTTGAAGGAGCTTTCCGGAAAAAATACCGGTTACCTGAAACGGAATTCCCCATATCTGAACGACGGCGGACTCCGGATGTTCGAAAGAAATTCCCAACTCCCGGGCCATGCGATCGGAAATCAGAACCACATGGCGTTCTTCGGGTTTGAACCACCTGCCGCCGATCAGAATTTGATCGAGTCCCGTAACACCGGGTTCATCGGACGACAGGCCGATCATGCCCTGGGCTTCGAATCTGCGGCTGCCGTATCGCAGCGGGACTGCCTCGGATCGGGTTCGGTCTTCGTCTTCCAGCCATACCCGCGGAGCGATGACGCCGGAATCATCGAAGGCATGGGTCAGTACCGGAAGGGCTGCCTGGGGAATATCCTGCCAGCTCACATTTTTTAAGAGAAAACCCGAGTAAGGCGCCTGGGCCTGATATTGAATTCTGGAATGAAGCCGCATGCTCTTCACCGACGTGAAGCTCATGATGGTAAAGGTCAGGATGATCAGCGTCGCACAGGTCAGGGCTGTTCGAATTCTGCGGCGCCGAAGATTGCTGACCCCCAGAAAAAATGAGGCGGTAAAGGCTTTCCAGCGGGTGATTTCGCCGGTCGATGCCGGCTTTGCACGGTTTTGAAGGGTGTTCATTTCCGTTTCGAACCGCAGAAAAATGATCAGTGTCACCATAAACGACAGGCCGATGATGAAAAAAGCCAGAATGACGACAAGCGGACTATACGCCAACTGAAAGGCCGGGTGAACCTGGTAGATGATGACGATCACGATAACCAGAATGACGCTGAAGGCGATGATCCGCCTGTAGATGTTGGAATAAGAGAACAGAAGCCGTTCCATGCAGAAAGCAAAGGGAACGAACAAGGCGATGTAGAACAAGACGCCGAAAAGTACATCTTTCTGCGTCTGTTCGATATCGTCATAGACGCGGCTGGCAAGCGCCCATGACGCCGAGGATGACTCGATGAACCGGTCGTATTTTCTATCTGTAAAGGACTGCTCGGCGGTTTGCAGGGCGGACATGCCTTCCTGCTGAAGTCTTCGGATCTGTTCGTTGAAAATGCCGTGTTTTTCAAGGTTGTTTATCCGCGGGGTCAAGAGCGCCCACATATCTCTTGCCGCCCGGTATTCGGTGCGGTCGAGGATTGGCCAGTCGTCGATCCGGTAGCCCGTTCCTTCGGAATGCGCGGAGTCTGCATGGAGCAAAATCATTTTCTTGTGAAGCACGGAATCCGATAATGTCAGTTTCAGGCGGGTTTCAGGCTCCAGAAAAATGGATGTCAGCACCGAAGACCGGGTGTCGATCCGGCTGTACCAATACTTGAGAGGAGCGGCTTCCCGCCGTCCGTCGATCAGGTTGATCTTGGTCATGTACCGGAAGCTGCGCGGTTCCATCAAATTAAACAGAGTGGTGCCTTTGCAGGCGAACATGATCAGGTCGGTCTGCATGGCGGTGCGCTGCATTTTCAGGCGATAGGCTTCTTTTCCGGTCTGCTCTTTGTCGATGGCCCACGAGACTTTGCCGGTGTCGGGGTCGAACCGGTACCCTTCGATGATCACTTTGTCCAAAACGTGTCTTTTATCGGCAACCCCCTTGATCTGAAAGGTGCCGAGACTGCTGGTCATCGCATAATACCTGGCATTTCCCTGATAAGAGAGAAGAACGGTTTCCGGAGCCGGCTGATCGGCGAACAGCTCTCCGTGCCGGATAAAATTGGCGCGGCCGCTGACCGTGGAGAACCCGTTCTGCGGCAGGTTTTCGTCGTAAAGGACAGGGGTGGAGGCAACGCGGGAGATCAGGGCGCACACCTGACGGCTTTGTTCCGTGGCATACGTCCAGTCGATGGCGTTCGGAACATCATCGGGTGTTCCCCAGAGATGTCTGGCGTCATGGATGGTCGCCAGCGTGGCGCCGATATAACCGGCCAGTGTGCTGACTTCGCCGCCGAAAAATGGGCGATCCGAAAAATAACTCTGCCAGGTTCTAAGCTTGCTGGGCCGTAATGTATCCCGGAAAAGGGGCAGTTGCGCGCTGATTTGATTCATGGCGCCGTCCAGGGCCGAATAGACCGAGGACCGGTTGACACTGGGCTTCAGGGAATAAAGCCATCCCTGACTGAAAGCCCCGAACCCGTCACCATGGCTCGACAGATGCAGCGAAATCGCCACCATCAACTCCCGGCTTTTGATCATGGATCGAAAGTCCAGTGCATTGTCAAGAAGCTTGGTCTGATTGGTGGCATCCCGGAGAATGGCTTTCTGGCGGAGGATAACGGCAGGCATCAGCCGATCCAGCGCGGTTTGCTCTTCGGAAGACAGGCCCTTGAATGCGGATAGCCAGCCCAGTTTTCGCAGCAGAAGCCTGTCTTTGGCCAGTTGTTGTATTTGTTCCTGATTGGCCGCGTTTTGCTGCTCAAGCCGCATGCGCATCAAATCCCGGGAAATTTCATCCACCTGGGTTTTGATTTCATCACTGATGGCTTTTTTAACCAGCGTTTCCTGCGGCGCATCTTCAGGATCAGCATTTTCGGCAGGTTCCGACGATTTGGGAGCAAGTGCATTCAGAACTTTGCGTGTATTTTTGGTTAGATCCCGCAGATGTTTCTTTTGCTTGCGCAGATCCTTGGGGGAAGTTCTCAGACTCCAGATCAGATCCCTGATGCCGGCCAGAGTCTGCGCGTGGCCGCTGGTGGCTGCCAGCAGAACCGAGCGATCGGGCGGTGTTTCCCGGAGCCGGCGGGCAAGCTCTATCAGGGTGGCGACGCCAACGGATTCATCCGCACCCGGAGACAGTCCCGGTACATAGGCGGAGCTGTCGTAAAACGCCTCGATCATGATCAGTTCTTCCTGAAGATCGGGATTTCGGCCGGGGATCAGGCAGTAGATATTTTCGCTTGAAACCTCTTTCCAGTTGACGTCGGAATTCAGCCGGACCTCCGGAAATATCTGGCTGTCCGGTGCGGTTTCAAAATCTCCGAAACAGCGCCGGGCTTCTTCTATGGAAATTCGGAAACGGGGAAAGTGAATGGGAGAGAGCTCTTGTTTATCTTCAAACAATCCGCGTGAAGAGCCGCCCCGGTCTACGTAAACCAAAGCCGTGGCCCCGAGCGAAGCCGCTTGAATCCAGTTTTCGCCAGAGTCCAGTTCCATCAGCAGAATGGCCCCGGCGATGATTTTGCCGTTTAATTCATTCAGGGCGCCGGTACCGGCATAAATGAGCGGTCCTGTCAGCCCCTGGGGATCGATGGCCTGGGGGGAAACGGCATTGCCCAGAAGCGGATGCAGAGAAACCGTCGCACCACTTCCTGAAATGGTCATCAGGCTTTTTCCATGCTGAAGGATCGGAATTGCATAGCGATGTACGCCGACCTCGGAAAACCCCGATTCCTGAAACTGTTTCTGGATATATTGCGCCGCAGACCGACAGCCTGGCGTTCCCGTGCTTCTGTCTCCGAATGCGGACAAGGCGACAATATCTGTTTCAAAATCGCCAGCTCCGGCGCTGGAAAACCCTGTCAGGACAATCGCCGCCATCAGCAGCATCCGAAAGCAGAACGGCGAACACTTCGCCCCAATATGCCCGAACAGATTTTTCAGGACGCGGAGCAGCGCCGACACACCCAGTTGTAAGAAAAAATGATTCATATGCTCAAGCTTCGCTCAATGAGCCAAGACCGGGGATGGTATTGATCTGTCCGATGGAAATGGACAGCTCTTCCCGGTTTTCGATTTTGTCGATGCGGCCATCCCGAATCCAGACGACCTGGTCCGATACGTTCAGCATCTTGATGTCATGGGTGGCAGAGATGATGGTGACCCCGCGCTCCCGGCTAAGCTGCTTCAGCAGGTAAATAATTTCCTCACCCGTGTTCAGATCCAGGTTTCCCGTGGGTTCATCGGCCAGAATGATGGCCGGGTCATTGGCCAGGGCGCGGGCAATGGCCACCCGCTGCTGCTGCCCTCCGGACAGTTCAAAGGGTTTGTGCTGAAAGCGATCCCCCAGACCCACCATTTGCAGAAGCTTGATGCCTTTTTCCGCAGCCGCATCATCGGCCATGCCGGCAAACGTCATGGGAAGGGTGACGTTTTCCAGGGCGGTCATGACCTGGATGATATTGAATGTTTGAAAGATATAGCCGATTTTCCGGCACCTGAGCCAGGCCAGTTCATAGGCATCGAGCTGAGCGATATCCACTTCGTCGATGAACACTTTTCCGGTGGTCGGTTTGTCGAGCCCGCCGATCATGTTGAACAGGGTGCTTTTGCCAGAGCCCGACGGCCCCATGATGGAAATATAATTTCCGGCGGCGATTTCAAGGTCAACCCCTTTGAGCGCCATCACATCCAGTTTGCCTAGCTTGAAGGATTTGGTCACCTGGGTAACCCGGACGATTTTTCTGGAATCAGTCATGTCGGTTCCTTTGGACGAGATTACTGTTCGACCCGCATGGCCTCGACCGGTTGCATGCGGGCGGCGACGATGGCCGGATACATCACGCCGATCAGGCTTAACATACAGCCGACCAGTGTCGCTCCGGCAACGGAAAGCCCGGCCTGAGTCCAGGACAGGGTGGTGAGGGATTCGGTTCCGAATCGAAGCAAAAAATTAACCATGGCAAAGGCCCCGCCGATGACTGCTCCGGCGCTGGATCCGATCAGTCCCTGAATGCCAGCTTCCAGAAGAAAAAGTCTTAAAATAAAGCGATCCAGTGCGCCGAGGCATTTCATGGTGCCGATTTCCCGGAATCGTTCGGTAACGGCCATCAACTGCGCATTGACGATTCCCACAACACATACCAGCAGCGAGAGTACGATGATCCACCTCTGCTTAGGGCTGTTTTCCACACGCATATCGACGGGTTGCAGATCGTATCCGGAGCGGATCAGTGCCTGTCGCAATGCCGGATCACCCGTTGAGAGCAGTCCGTTGGCCATATCGGAACCCACCTGGGTAAAGCTGAGAAACGACACGGCCAGAACCAGGCTGACAGTGGTGATCAACGACCTGAAAAAACGGACCCGAATGCTTTTGACGGCGATATCCACGGATTTCATGAACGGCAGAACGACCAGCCGGTCGATTTTGTCGGATTCGGGTGTATCGGAGTGAAAAATGGAATGCTTGCCCATGGTGTTGCTTCCTGTTAGAGGTCTTGCGGAATATCGTTTTTGATCCGGCTGCCTCTGGCCCGGTTGAACCGGAACGGATAGGGCCGCACTGGAATGCCGTGGTTTCGAAGCTGTCCGCCGGTATACATTTCCGCACTGACCGCCAGCGCATCCCTGCGGTATTTGAACCAGTGGATTACATAATCATGGAATTCATCCAGTTTGTCCATGTAAACATCCATGTGTTCCGGGCAGCCGACGGCGAATCGATCGTTGATCCCGTCGTAGCCGTGAAAATCCGGAACGTGGATATAGGATAAATCCAGAAGGGATAAATGATCAAGCGGTTTTACAAACATCAGATCCGGGCGGCACCGAATGATGCAGTCATACTGGATGCTGCTTTCTTTTTCATGTTCGGTGCGCAGCCGGTTGCATTGCTTCATGCCGTAAAGCTGCTGCAGATAAGACTGAACACCGCTTTTCAACCGACAGTTGACGCCGTTGATCAAGTGCCCTTCATCCAGCGGCGGATCTGCTTCGATCCGGATCACGGTCGGGTTGAGCAGGGCCGACAGCCGGCTGTCAGCATCCTGGGCGACGAACATGAACAGATCGTAATCCCCGATGCGATCCAAAAGGCATTCCCGGATGGATTCATGGGTGTGATCCAGACCGGTACACCGGCCCGACATGCAAACGGCAGTCCGGCGGGGTCGGCTGCCGGTATGCGGTTCATCCGGCTTTTTTTCGGTGTGCAGGGGATCGATGCGGCGGTAGCGGATCAGCGGGTGGTCGGCATCGAAATGGTTCTGCATAAAAGAATCCGAAAGCAGATAGGAACCTGTTTTTTTTTCGGGCCTGCCCGGCAGGGGATGGATGGCGTTGGCATCCTGTACCCTCATCCGGTCTTTCATGTTTGATGTCATGGCATTCATCAGAAACGTTGTGGGCAGGGTCCAGTATTTTTTCCGGAGCGCATAGGACTTCCGATTGATATTGCGGGTGGTGACGACATTGAACTGGATTCTGTGGGAATTGTATAAAACCGCTGTCAGATGATTTAAAATATGCTGGGAATACAGCCAGGACTCGCTGTCGAACCCTGTATAGTACGGCAGCAGAAAAGAAACAGCTTCCCGGTGAAAAGCATTGAACAGCGCATCGAAATTATACCCGAGATTCACCTCCGCGCCGGGCTCTTCATACTGCCAGGAATAGCGGGTGTACCCAACGGCCGGTTCCCACTCCAGAAGATATCTTTCAAAAGTTCGAAACGGGTTGCCGCACAGCGGAACGTTTAAAGTACGGGCCAGTTCCGCATCTTCCTTGACGATGCAGTCTCCATCCAGAAAAATATAATAGAGATAACCGGCGTTTCGGGCCAGGGCTTCTTTCAGCAGATGGTTTCTGCCTTCATTCCATGTGCTGTCCGGATAGAAAACAGCGTCTTTTCGATTGGAAGGCGTTTTCCATGTCAGCAAAATGATGTCGTTTCGTTCATCCGGAATATCCGGATAAGGCATGTCGGATTCGGATTGAATCAGATAGACAAAAGGCTTCATGTTCCGCCTAACGCCTTCTCGTTTCGGATTCACGTAATTTGACCGTATGGCGTTTTTTGGCATCTTCCAGCAACATCTCGATTTCAGCCTTTTTCTGAGGGTCTGGGGTTGTTTCCAATGCTTTTTCAAGCTGTAACGCTGCGTTTCTATAATCTCCGCGAATATAGTAAAACCGGCCGAGGTAGTAACAGGCTTCCGATGTTCTGCCCAATGAGCCGTATGCACTGCCCAGATAAAACATGGCATCCGGGTAATCCGGGGTGTTTCGCAGCAGGGATTCCAGCGTGCGGGATGCTTCCTGAAATTTACCCAGTTCCATGTAGCAGCGGCCGGTATAGAAAAGACTCTCTGTTTCATCGGGAGAAATGTCTAAAGCACCTTGAAGAATGCCGAGTGCTTCGGTATAGCGGCCATCGAGAAAATACGTTTTCCCCAGCTCTGTTAAAAGAACCGGATCGAATGCCCGCCGGGTCAACGCCTCGCGGAACCGATCGACGGCTGCGTTTCGGTTTCCAGTTCGGGCCAGGATCAGTCCATAGCCATAAAGGGCCATGACATTGTCAGGCTCCCGGGAGACCCAGGATTTGAAATCCTTCAGGGCGTCTTTTTCGGTTCCGAACATGGCCACCAGCCGGGTGTGGGTCCAGTTGAAGACAAGATTCGAATGTCGGGGAAGCCGACTGATTTTTGCGGGATTCGCATCGATCCAGGCGGACAGATACGCCATCCGGTCTTCGACGGCCGGATGGGTCATGAGATAGGTGGGAACTTGATCCTTGCCGAACCACTGTTTGCTGCGGATTTTGGTGAGAGACGTCAGGAGTCCTTTGGGACTGTATCCGGCCTGTATCAGAAAATCCACACCGCGCTGGTCGGCCTGTGTTTCATCTTCCCGACTGTGGGCCAGCATCAGGGACTGAGAAGCCGCCAGTGATCCGAGTGCCGCAGCGCTGCCGACCGCCCCGGCGCCGGCCGCCCCCAGCAACACACCGGCGGCAACACCGGCCAGTGCGCCTATGCCCACTTTTTTGGATTGCTCCATTTGCTGGGAGATGTGCCGACAGATGACATGGGAAATTTCGTGTGCGATAATACCGGCCAATTCATCTTCATTTTCCAGGGCTTCGAACAGACCGCTGTGGATGAAAATCTGCCCGCCGGGTCCGGCAAAGGCGTTGTAAACATCTTCCTTGATAACATAAAAGCGGTACTGAAAGTTTTGGGGAGGTGTGACAGTAAGGATTTTTTCGCCTATTTTGTTGATATAATTTGAAATTACCGAATCATGGATGATTTCGTAATGGGCGTTGATTTCAACCATGAATTTCTGAGACAGTTCTTCTTCTTCCTGGATGGTCATACAACGGGCGCTCGACGGAAAAAAAATCAGCAGCGCCGCCAGCCAGCCCCGGATAAAATTGAAAGTCTTCATTCCTTAAAAGCCCTCCTTGATGCACCAACAACACATATTACCATGACATATTCGGTTGGACTTTTCAAATATCAATTTTTATGATACCGTCTGCAATATGGCTATCATAATATGTATCGCAAATCAAAAAGGCGGCGTCGGAAAAACGACCACCGCCGTCAATCTGTCTGCGGCTCTGGCCGTATCCGAAAAAAAAGTCCTTCTGGTGGATTGTGATCCGCAGGGCAATGCCACTACCGGCAACGGGATCGACAAGGCCGGCCTGACCCTTACCCTCTATCACGGCATGATCGGCGAGGCTCCCGCTGAAAATATCGTTCAGAACACAGAGATCGCCGGTTTGAAAGTGATTCCCTCCCGGGTGGAGCTGATCGGTTTTGAAGTGGAAATGATTTCCATGACTGACCGGGAAAACATCCTGAAGAAATTTCTGTCCGGCCTGACCGATTCCTTCGACTATATCATTCTGGACTGCCCGCCGTCGCTCAGCCTGCTGACGGTGAACGCCATGACAGCCGCTGATACCCTGCTGATTCCCCTTCAATGCGAGTTTTACGCATTGGAAGGCCTGAGCCAGCTCCTTGAGACCATGAAACGGATTAAAAGAGGCTTGAATCCGCACCTCAAGCTTGGCGGGATTCTGCTGACCATGTTCGACAAGCGCACCAATCTTTCCAGTCAGGTGGCGGATGAGGCCAGAAAATATTTCAAGAATCTGGTTTATCGAACCATCATTCCGCGCAATGTTCGGCTGGGGGAGGCGCCCAGTTTCGGCAAACCTGTCCTGCTGTATGATGCGGTATCGGCAGGGGCTGTCAGTTATATGGAACTGGCCAAAGAAATTATCGACCAGCCTTCGGTCTAAAACCCAGTTTGGGACATCGAGCTTTAGGATACATGACAACAGAACAATCTCCGAATGAGATCGGGCCCTTGAAACGAAAGAAAATGGCGCTCGGAAGGGGTATCGAAGCCCTGATCCCGGACATCGAGCCGGATGAGGGCAATTCCACCGGCGAATATTTTACCTGTGATGTCCGTCTGATCCGTCCCAACCCCTTTCAGCCCCGGATCCGTTTTGCTCCTGAAGAACTCGATGAATTGAGCCGTTCCATTCTCGAACAGGGCATTCTGCAGCCCCTGATGGTGCGAAAGGCGGAAACCGGCTATGAACTGATCGCCGGAGAAAGACGCCTGCGGGCTGCCAGAATGGCCGGCCTCGACATGGTGCCGGTTGTTGTCAAAAACGTTTCCGATGGTCAACTGCTGGAGATTTCGATCATCGAAAACATTCAGCGTGAAGACCTCAATGCTCTGGAAGAAGCCGAAGCCTATCATCGGCTGGTAGAGGAATTTCATCTGACACAGGACGAAGTTGCGGCCCGGGTCGGGAAAAGCCGTTCATCCGTTGCCAATTTCATAAGGCTCCGTCAGCTTCCGGAACCGATCAAAGCCAGCATCTTGGATGGGATATTGACCATGGGGCACGCCCGAGCCCTTCTGGGTGCGGATACCGCAGCTCAACAGAACGCCGCATGGAAAGCCGTCATCGCCAAAGGCCTCTCGGTTCGGGAAACCGAATCTTTGGTCAAGCGCCTCAAGAATCAAAAACCCGAAACCACACCGCCGCCTCCCCAATCCCTCGATGTCTATCTTAACAGTCTGGCCGATAACCTTTCGCAGGATTTCGGAACACGTGTCCATATCAAACGCAAGGGTCAAAAAGGCAAGGTGGAAATCGAGTTTTACAGCAATGACGATCTGGATCGGTTGATCGGTCTTCTCAAGCGCGCCTGATACCCCCGAATGTCTCTTCACATCATTATCGACGGGTATAATCTGATCCGCCAGTCCGGATTTCTCGGCAGTCTGGAGACCCGCAACATTCAGGCCGGCAGGGATGCACTGGTAGAAATGCTGACAACGTATCGAAGGGTCAAGCCTCACGACATTACCGTTGTTTTCGACGGGTCCAGAGCGCCTTTCGACTGCCCGAGCCGGGATCGTATTCAGGGTGTCGGTATCATTTTTTCACGATTCGGCGAGCTGGCGGATACGGTCATCAAGAGAATGGCGGCCACGGAAAAGGAAAAGGCTATTGTGGTGTCTTCGGATCAGGATATTATCCGGCATTCATCCGCATTCGGGTGTGCAACGCTCAGCTCGCCGGAGTTTGAGCAAAAACTGGTGATGGCCTGCCGGATGAATTCCGTTGAGCCGGACAACGATTCAGACAGCGGCTGGATTCCGACAACCCGGAAAAAAGGTCCAGCCCGGCGGCTTTCCAAGCGCAAGCGGCAGAATCAGATCAAAACCGACAAATTATAGTTTTCAAGATATGGTTTCGGGAAGGCAGCAATGAAGGGATAGTATTTTTTACGGTATCAATCGTGCCGGCTGATAAACCTGGGAGTAGAAATGAAACGTATCTGTGTGATCGATGGTCAGGGCGGCGGGATTGGCAGTGCTGTGATCAAAAAACTGAAAGAGGTGTTTGAAGAGAGCATCGAGGTCATCGCTCTGGGTACCAATGCCATCGCCACATCACAGATGCTGAAGGCAAGGGCCAACCGGGGTGCGACCGGCGAAAACGCCATTGTCCGAACCGCCGAACGGGTGGATGTGATCATCGGTCCGCTCAGCATTGTTCTGGCCTATGCCATGATGGGCGAAGTGACACCGAAAATTGCCGAAGCCATTGCCGGCAGTCCGGCCAAAAAAATACTGATTCCGCTGTTCCAGGAAAATGTCGAGATCGCCGGATTCAGTCCGATGCCTCTGCCCCGGCTGATTGAAATCTTGATTCAGCAGAATCTGTCCGAACTGACGCCGACCGTGATATCGTGATGATGAACGAAAAAGTAAAAAACCCCAAATACAGAAGGATACTGTCATGTGTGAAGCCAATGCATATCTGATTGAAGGAGAAGAATCCCGTTTGATAATGGAAGCAGTGGATGTTGTTGAACCTGAAGATGACGGGGTTCGGCTGATCAGTATTTTTGGAGACCAAAAATTTCTGAAAGCACGAGTCTATTCATTGTCTCTGGTGGACCATAAGATTTTTCTCAAATAGTTCCGGAACGTCGCGAATCGGATTGATTTCACCGCAAAGGCGCAAAGGACGCAAAGAAGATGTATCTTTCCTCTGATACTCTTTGCGATCTTTGCGCCTTTGCGGTGAATATACTCCGTCAATGACGCGCTTTTCCGCTATCGGATTCATTCATGAAAATCATTATCGCCAAGACTGCAGGATTTTGCATGGGCGTGCGACGGGCTGTTGAAATGGCCCTGGATTCTCCGGGCAAACACCGCAGCCCCATCTTTACTTACGGCCCCTTGATCCATAATCCCCAAGTACTCGATCTGTTGAATGAAAAAGGCGTTCACATCATCGAGAACATTCCTGAAGCCGGAGAGGGAACCGTCCTGATCCGCGCCCACGGGGTGCCGCCTGCAGTCAAAAAAGATCTGAAGAAGGCCGGGTTTGCGGTCATCAATGCCACCTGCCCCCGAGTGATCAAGGTTCAGGCGATCATCAAAAAACATGCCAGGCAGGGTTATGCCTCCATCATCATCGGCGATCGGGACCATCCCGAGGTGGTGGGGCTGATGGGATTTGCCGCTGGCAATGGCTATATTGCGGGGACCCTTCAAGAGCTTGAGTCACTGCCTGCTTTTGACAAGGCCATTCTGGTGGCCCAGACAACGCTCAACACCCGCCTGTTCGAGACCGTCAAAAACTGGGCGCAGGCATACCACCCATATTATAAATGCTTTGATACCATCTGTGACTCAACAACGCAGCGACAGACCGAGGTTCAGAAAATGACGGCAATGGTGGATGCCCTGATCGTTGTCGGCGGCAAAAACAGCGGAAATACCCAGCGCCTTGCAGAAATCGCCGCTCAGTCCGGTACTCCAACCTACCATATCGAAACCGCATCCGATCTCGATGTCAATGCCCTGTCTGTGGCTGAAACCATCGGTATTACGGCCGGTGCTTCCACCCCCAACTGGATCATCAATCGGGTGGTCAGGGCTGTTGAAAGGCTGCCATACAAGAACGGCGCCGGGATTCAGAAAATGATTTTTTCGATTCAGCAGGCTCTGCTCCTGACCAATGCCATTGTTGCAGCCGGTGCAGGCTGTCTGAGTTATGCCTGTGCGGTGCTGATGGGGATCGACAATTTTTCACCCCATGTCTGGATATCCATGCTGTATGTGCTGTCGATGCATACATTGAACAATCTGACCGGTCTGAAGGCGGACCGGTACAATGATCCGGAACGGGAGGCGTTTTACCGGGAACACCACCTGTTTTTGATATCGATAGCCATGTCTTCCGGGGCCGCAGGACTTTTCATCGCCTATTCCCAGGGCCTCACCTCTTTTCTGGTGCTTCTGATAATGAGTATTCTGGGGCTATCCTACAACATCAAACTGATTCCAAAAACGCTTTTTGTTGGAAAATATTCACGAATCAGAGATATTTCAGGCTCGAAAACCATTCTGATCGCGGTGGCGTGGGGAGTGGTGACATCGCTTTTGCCGGCCATTTCCGCGGGCCATTCCTCCGGCCTGAAAACAGTGCTGGTGTTTTTATGGGCCACTGGGCTGGCTTTTGCCCGAACAGCTTTTTTTGATATCCTGGATATGCAGGGGGATCGGATTGTCGGCAAGGAAACCATTCCCATTCTTCTGGGAGAAAAAAAATCCCTTCGGATGCTGAAAACAGTCCTGGGGATATGGGCTGTTCTGATTGTCACCGCAAGTCTTACAGGCATCCTGCCCACCTTGGGGCTCGGTCTTTTCCTTTGTCCTGCGGCCATGCTGGCGCTTATCAGTATGCATGAAAACGGATTCATGCTTCCCGGAATCCGCCTGGAATTTCTTGTCGAATCTCATTTCTTTCTGGCCGGCATGGTGACCCTGTTTTACACGGTGGTTCTTCAGCCATAGATGATCGGCTGGCTTGACAGCCGTCTGCAGACGATTTATTTTTGCTTAAGTCGGAAGCTAATCCGTCCACCTTGTCCACATTGTCCATCCTGTATATCCATGAAGATTATATGGTTAGATTGCCTAACCTAACCACCAGGAGGTGATATGATGACTTATGTCAGATGGGATCCATGGAAACGTATCGGGTTTCTTCAAAATCGCATCAACCAGATGATCGCTGATTCGGTAGCCGACTCTCATGACGAGGGTGAAATCGCCAGTTGCGAGTGGAAGCCTGTTGTAGATATTCTTGATACAGCCCATGCCGTGATTATCAGGGCGGATATTCCGGGTGTCAAAAAAGAAGATGTCAGCATCGAGTTCAAAGACGGCCTGATGACCATAAAAGGCAATCGATCGGCTGTACTTCCTGTAAGCACTGAAAAATGTTACCGTAGAGAACGATGTTTCGGATCATTTTTCAGAGCATTTACACTGCCGGGCCGCATCCGTACCGACAACATCCGGGCGGTTTTGAAAGACGGTGTTCTGGAAATCCATTTTCCAAAGTCCTTGGAAGAAAAACCCCGCCAGGTTCAGGTGAATTGACAGGTTCGGCGATTGTCTGAAATCTCATTTCATGTTGATCCGCAAGGATATGCCGATATGCGAAAACGCCTTCGGTCCTGGTATGCAGACAATCACCGAAATCTGCCCTGGCGCCGAACTTCCGACCCGTATGCGATCTGGGTTTCTGAAGTCATGCTTCAGCAGACCCAGGTCAATACCGTAATCCCTTATTACGACCGCTTTTTAGACCGTTTTTCAACGGTTCACTCCCTTGCCGCTGCGGATCTACAGGATGTGCTCAAACTGTGGGAAGGTCTGGGATATTACAGCCGGGCCCGCAACTTTCATAAAGCCGCCATTCTGGTATCTTCCTATGACTCTGGCCTTATACCCGCCGATTGGCATGCTTTCAGACAGCTTCCCGGGGTGGGAGACTACATTGCTTCAGCAGTTTTAAGCATTGCCTTCGATCAGCCGTATGCGGTCGTGGACGGCAACGTCAAGCGCATCCTTTCCAGGCTGTTTGCTATGGACACGCCGGTAAACGGCTCACGGGCGCATGCTGAATTCCAGAAGCCGGCAACGGCCCTGCTGGACCAGGATGCTCCCGGAATCTTCAATCAGGCGGTCATGGAACTCGGCGCCCTCATCTGCAAGCCCTCACGACCTTTCTGCACGCTGTGTCCGATCGATGCATTCTGCGCAGCCTATGCCGCCCGTCGGGTCGATCTGTATCCGAAGCGCATCAAGTCGCTGCCCGTGCCGCTTTACCCGATCGCGGCGGGGGTTGTTTACCATCAGGAACGAATGCTCATCACCCGAAGAAAACCGGAGGGCCTGTTGGGCGGATTGTGGGAATTTCCCGGTGGAAAGATTCAGCCGGAAGAAAGCCCGGCCGATGCCTGTGTGCGGGAAATACGGGAAGAAACCGGGGTTTGCGCTACAGTCGAATCGCATCTTTGCCGGGTGAAACACGCCTATACCCATTTTAAAATTGAAATGGATGTGTTTATCTGCAGCGCAATTTCCGAAACGGTCCGGTTGAACGGTCCTGTCGATTTTCGCTGGATCACCCCGGATGAGATGGATATGTATCCATTTCCCGGCGCCAATCATAAATTTTTTAAATTTCTCAAGTAGGAACTACGCGATGAATGTAAGAGCCTCCAGTTTTGAACAGGGGCCGATCCGGCCCCCCAACGAAGCCCGCAGTCTGCTGCTTCGCCTGACCCGTAACTGCCCATGGAATCAATGCCTGTTCTGTCCGGTGTATAAAACCCGGAAATTTTCGCTCCGGAGTGTGGAGGAAATCAAACAGGATATTCAGACAGCGCGCAACATTGCGGACGATATCCTGGCGCTTTCCCACCAGCTCGGAAGAAACGGAGCGGTGGACGATGAAGTGATTTCCCGTATTTCGAACGGGCCCGGATACAGCCAGTGTTACCGGGGAATGGCTGTCTGGATGTATTACGGCACGAACGCCTGTTTTCTTCAGGATGCCGACAACCTGATCATGAAAACCGATGATCTGGTGGCGGTGCTGACCTTTCTGCGGGAGAAATTTCCGGAGATCACCCGGGTGACGACATATTCCAGATCCAAAACCATTTCTCGAAAATCCGGGGAATCGCTGAAACGAATCCGCAAGGCCGGTTTGAATCGGGTGCATATCGGTCTGGAAACCGGATATGATCCACTGTTGAAATTCATGAAAAAAGGGGTGACTGCCGCCGTCCAGATAGAGGCCGGGAGAAAACTCATGGAAGCCGGCGTGGAAGTGTCGGAATATGTGATGCCGGGGCTCGGCGGGCAGGCCATGTGGCGCGAACACGCCATGGAAACGGCCCGGGTGCTGAACCAGATCAATCCACATTTTATCCGTTTAAGAAGTCTGCGGGTTCCGGACCGGATTCCGCTGTACGAAAACCTTAAAAATGGCAGTTTCGTAATGCAGACCGATGATGCCCTGGCCGAAGAGATCCGGCTCTTCATCGCATCCCTGGACGGCATCACCAGCCGGGTGACCAGCGATCACATCATGAACCTGCTGGAAGATGTTTCCGGAAAACTGCCTGAAGACAAAGAGGCCATGCTGAAGGTAATCCAGTCTTATCAGGACCTTCCCGACAAAGAGCGGCTCATCTTCCGGCTGGGCAGAAGGGGCGGGGCCTATCGTTCCATCGATGATTTCAGACGCGATACTGCAACATATCAAAAAATCAACCTGTTGATTCAGAATATCGAAGCATCCGAAGGTGCGCCCGGTGTTGAGCGCTACATCACCGAAATGGTGGACCGCTACATCTGAAAAAGTCATAATCACCCTTTCATTGCGGGAAGGAGTCGAAATATCTAAAAAAGGGTCATTCTGAATTGCTCATTGGAAAGATTTATTGTAAAATTATCGTGAAAATATTTTCAACCATGAAACACACGAGATATACGAAATGATGAATTCTGTGCGGCTTCATCCAGCTTGCAACTTATCCATAGTCCGGAAGGAAAAGGAGAATCGCTTATGATCTGGGTAATTGGGGATATTCACGGCATGTTTGATCCCATGAAACGATTGCTGTCCGTCATTCAGGGAAACAGTTCCAGAAAGGATTCAAAAGAACCCATCGAAAAAATCATTTTTCTGGGTGACTATATCGACCATGGTCCCTCGTCGAAGGAAATCGTGGATTACATCATGGGGCTTCCTTTTGAAACGGTGTGCCTGATGGGAAATCATGAAGATTTGATGTTGCAGTTTTTAAACAACTCCGAAATGTTCAAGTCGTTTGGGAATGTCTGGTTCCGGGGAAACGGCGGGCAGAAAACGGTGAATTCATTTTTCCCACAAGTCCTTTACGGCAGTGATGATGAGGATATCTCCAGGGAAGAATTTCCCCTGGAGGACAAGTATCTTCAGTTTTTCAATAACCTGGCTTTCTCTCATACAGAGCTGATCGGCGGATTACCGTTCGTTTTTGTTCATGCCATGCCGAACAGCTCGTTTCCCCTTCACGATCAATTGTCCATCAAAAACTTCGACGGTTTTCATGAATGGTGCAAACAGAACAAGGTGTGGATCGAAGACACCCTGATCTGGAATCGCCAGATGCCTTTAAAAAAACTCGAAGCGTCTATATTTGTGCATGGGCACACACCTACCAACAAACTGAACCGGACGTTGTCGAAAACACAGGGCTATGATGTGGATTCCTGCACCCCGTTTTTCAATTTCGAGTTGGCCGAAGGCGAAACCATCGAGCATCATGATCGTCCGCATCGTTCTACCTACATGGCTCCCATGGAAAAGCTCATTTCAATCAATATCGATACCGGCGCGGTCTATGGGGATCGGCTGACCGCCATCGGATTATCCGAGTCATCGCTCCATAAAAACGAGTTTATCGTTCATCAGGTATTGATAAAACAAGGTTATCGTAATTCCACGGAATTTTATACCACCTGGGTCACGCTGGATAAACCATAACTGAATCATACCGGATAGTTGGCTGAAAGATCAAAAGTGAACACAGAAACCCTTACACAGCTCAAGGAATGGTTTACGCAGTATGTTTCCGGCTATTACACCGGCGCGTATGACTTTGACCGAAACATCCGTTTGAAAGAAGATCATACGCATCGGGTCTGCCAGAATATGTTGTTGATCTGCCGGAGTCTGAATATGCCGCCGGCGGACTGCTGTCTGGCCGAGGCGATAGCCCTTTTTCATGACGTCGGCCGTTTCGAGCAATATCGCAGGTATCAGACTTTTAACGACATGAAATCGAAAAACCATGCCTATCTGGGATTGCAGGTCATGGCCAGACACCGGGTTTTGTCTGGAAAGGATATTCAGGAGCGCCGCATACTGACCCATGCCATCGCCTGTCATAATGCTGCAACCCTGCCTGATCAGGATTCCGAACGTGCGTTGCTGTTCAAGAAATTAATCCGTGATGCAGACAAGTTGGATATCTGGAAGGTCGTCATCGATTATTACCGTGAAAGATCGGTGAATCCCAACAAAACCATCGAGCTGGATCTTTCGGACCGTCCGGAATGTTCACCCGAAGCACTCAATGCGCTTCGAAAAGGAAGGTTCGCCCGAATGCAGGATATGAAAACCTTGAACGATTTCAAGCTCCTTCAGATCAGTTGGGCGTTTGATCTCAATTTTAAGAAATCTTTTCAGATTCTGAGAGAGCGACAATACATCGAGCGCATCGCCGAAACACTTCCGGATTTTCCGGAACTGACCGATGCCGTAGAAAATGTCTTCCGCTATATCCGGAAGATGACTGAAAACGGTTCCTGATTCAATTACCGATTCATCTTTTTCATCTGATAAAAATGATGAACAAACAGATAAATCGAAATGACAAAAAAGAGGATATCCCGCAGGACCACCCACCAGGTCAACCCGTCAGCCGTTGCTTCGGTGGAAAAACACCCGCAGGAAATATTCAGGCCCCTGGCCGTGTTGATGATCAGGGCGCTCAGGAAGGTGATCATCAACAAATTGATGCCCAGAACAGCGCCGGGCATCCAGATTCCGCAGAGCAGCAGCACGCCCAGGATCAGCTCCAGCCACGGCAGTATCAGGGCCAAGAGGTTGATCAGTTGCGCGGGAAGAAGCTGATAATTATACACTGCCTCTGAAAATGCAGCCGGGTGAAGGATTTTATCGAAACTGGCGTAAATGAACACACCGGCCATGATCAGTCTTGCGACAAGGGCAACATGCCGGGGCCATGACTTTTTATCTGGGTCGGGCCGGCTGTTGCTTTGTTCAGGCGGTTGAGACAAGCTTTCTGCAGCACAGGCGTGTTCACAGAAAAGTGTTCCGTCACCGCAGGGATCAGTTTCAAACTGCAGCACCGGATGGTCTATCCCGAACTCGTGAAAGAGCGACTGGTTGATTTTATAACGAAGTTCACGAGTTTGGCTGATAGGCTGATCGTTTACAACAACATGGCAGGAAAACGCCACACCCGAGGAACCCAGGCGCCATGCATGGAGATAATGAACGCCTAAAATATCCGGAAAATTTTGCAAAAACGTTTGTACCGCCTGGATATCCAGATCGCCGGGGGTAGCGTTCATGAGAATGGCGCTGGATGCCTTTAAAATGCTCCAGCAGTTTTTCAGAATAAATATCACGATCATCAAGGAAAGCAGCGGGTCGAGCCAGTACCATGGCTTATAGATCAGGATCAGGCCGTTCAACAGGACCACCACGGAGGTCAGCATATCTCCCATCATGTGAAGAAACGCCCCGCGGACATTCAGGCTGTCCTTGGCATCCCGGTGAAGCAGCCAGGCGGAAAACCCGTTGCCGATGACGCCGATAGCCGCAATTCCCATCACAAGTTCCCCTGAAACGATTTCTGGCGCACGCAGCCGTTGAAACGCACCGTAAACGATAAAGCCCGAGGCTCCGAAAAGAATCGCCGCATTCAGCAGGGCAGCCAGAATCTCGGCTCTGCGGTATCCGAACGTATTTTGAAGGGTTGCGCCTTTTTTGCTGATTTTAAGAGCGATATATGAAATGAGAATGGCCGTAAAATCGCTGAAATTATGGGTGGCATCCGAAATCAGGGCCATGCTGCCGGCCGCAAGTCCGCCAATAACCTGTACGACCGGTATAATGAAATTCAGAGCCAGGGTAATCAGGAGCCGGCCGCCGGTGGAATCCTCCCAGACTGCATGGTGATGGGCGGCATGTCCGGCACAGCATTTCTTTTCGTTTTCCATCACCTGATTTTTGTCTTCTCTGGTGTCTCGATCCAAAGTGTTCTGTTCCATTCCGGCCTTTTTATCATCTGATTTTTCCAACTTCTTTACTTTCCTGCCTCGACGGGCAGCCCGGCATCCTTCCACACGGACCAGCCATTGATCAGTATCCGGGTCTTTGAAAATCCCAGATTATCCAGAAACAGCGCCAGCTCCTTGCTCAGGCTGCAGGTATCCCCATCGCAGTAAGTGATGATCACGGTATCGTTTGACATATCCATGACGATGTCCATCACTTTCTGTTCGGCTTCATGCCACGGAAGACTGATTGCGCCCTGAATATGGCCGTTGACGTATTCCTCCATGGGCCTTGCATCCATAAACACGGCGCCGTTGGGCTGGTGAAGCATTTTTGCCTCATCCAGAGAAATGGCCATTTGCCGGCCGGATGGGGTTGTCAGCCGCGCATCCTGCGACCAGTTTCCCGCCAGGGGCAGCCGGTCCGAGCGGAAATGGTTGGAAATCAAGGCAACAACTACCGCCGCCAGTACAATCACGGAGAGTTGCCGGATGGATTGAATCCACGGATGATCGGAACGATATTGTTTCATCGTGCTTTTCCTGTAAGATAATTATTTGGAATTTGAGAAAACATCTTTCGGGGTTCGTATTTTCTGTCTGCTCCATCATGCTGGCGTGTGCAGTTGCGGTCATGAAACGAAGGCACGCCCTGGCGAAGACGCAATCTCTATAACTGAAGGCCGCATGAAAGATATCAAGCTTGCTGAATATGTTCAAATCAAATAATCAATTTAATTTTAAATGACCCACAATGTTTGTTGAAAAAGCCCGTGTTCAGAAGTCATCTTGTCGAAATGGTCAGAAAAGTGCTATGAGGTAAAAGGATCAATGCAACAATAATTATCCCAAAAACGATGACACCAGGGCAGCGGAGAATGTGTTGATGAATTCCAATGGAATCCGGGCTACCGGCCTGCGAATCGTATTTTTTTTGGCTGCAGTGCCGCTTCTCTGCCTGCTGTCTGTTTTACCGGTACTGGCGGGGGAAACACGTGGTGCGGGTGAAGACATCCTGACCCATGAAGAAAGAATCTGGCTGACGAATCATCCGGTCATTCGCCTTGCCCCCGAGCGCAACTACGCCCCTTTCATCTTCCAGGACGAGAATGGAAAGCTTCAGGGCATATCTGTCGATTACACGGCCCTTCTTGAAAAAAAACTGGGAATCAAATTTCACACGACGGAGAGCAATAATCTTGCCGCTATTCTTGACGCGGTACGCCACGAGGAAATCGATATGGTGACGTCTTTGATGAAAACCCCTCAACGGTTGGAATTTCTGTTTTTCACCGCACCCTATATCGCCGTACCGGTAGCCATCATCGTCAGAAGGGAATTTGAGATCGGAAGCACTCTTGACAGCATGGGGTCATTGAAAATTGCAGTCGGAAAAGGCTACGCAGTCCAGTCCTTTTTGCAGGAAAAACACAGCAGCCTTTCTCTTGTTCCCGTAGAAGACGATATGGCTTGTCTCACCAAGGTTTCTTTTGGAGAGTTCGACGCTGCCGTGGTGGATCTTGCAAGCGCTTCCTACATCATCGATAGACTCAAGATAACCAATCTACATGTGGCGGGAACGGTTGATTTCAGCTATCAGCTCAGTTTCGCCTCGCGAAAGGATTGGCCGGAGTTCAACCGCATTCTTGAAAAAGGGATCGCCAGGATAAGCCCGGATGAACATAACGAGATATACAATAAATGGGTGCATTTGAGTCAGCGCACGTTTTTTACCGCCAGAGTCATTTGGACGGCGCTGGCTGTGATTCTTGGCATCATCCTGATCGGGGTGGCCGGTGCGATTTTATGGAATAGATCTCTCAAGATCAAGATTCATCAAAAAACCGAAGAATTGCGGGAAGAACTGGCCGAACGGCGACGGATGGAAGCATCCTTGCGCACCAGCGAAGAAAAGTTCCGATCTTTGCTGAAACTCGGACCTGTACCCATGGGTCTGATGGACGGTGAGGGGGGCATCAGTTTTCTCAATGACAAGCACATTCAGCTTTTCGGATACACCACCGACGATATCCCCACCCTCACAGAGTGGTGGCGACTTGCTTTTCCGGACGAAGCATACCGAGTTCAGGCCATCGAGAGGTGGCGTATGGCTGTGGAGAAGGCAACGCAGGAATCAACCCTGATCGATCCGGCTGAATACAATTTGACCTGCAAGGATGGCATGGTGCGAATCGTGGAAGTCTCCGGACTCATCCTTGGCAGCGATGTACTGGTATGTTTTTTCGATCTCACCGAACACAAGCAGGCAGAGAAAGAAAAGATGGAACTGCAAGCGCAGTTGCTTCAGTCTCAGAAGATGGAATCGGTAGGCCGGCTGGCGGGAGGTGTAGCGCATGATTTCAACAACATGCTGGGAATTATTCTTGGATTTGCCGAGCTGGCCCTGGACCAGGTGGAACCGACCGATCCCCTCTATGCCTACCTGGAGGAAATCCTCAAAGCGGCCAATCGCTCTGCCGACCTTACCCGGCAGCTATTGGCTTTTGCCCGCAAACAGACCATCGCCCCCAAGGTGCTGAACCTGAATGAAACGGTGGAGGGGATGCGCAATATGCTGCAAAGACTCATCGGTGAGGATATCTATCTGTCATGGTTGCCGGCAAAGAGCTTGTGGCAGGTTCTGATGGACCCGTCGCAGATCGACCAGATTCTGGTAAACTTGTGCGTCAACGCCCGCGATGCCATCTCTGACGTCGGCAAAGTGACCGTTGAGACTGGGAACAGCATTTTTGATAAGAACTACTGTGCCACGCATAAGGGATTTATGCCAGGAGACTATGTGATGATGGCCGTAAGCGACAACGGGTGTGGAATGGACGTGGCTACGCAGGCAAGCATCTTTGAACCATTTTTCACAACCAAAGAGCGGGGAAAAGGCACCGGTCTCGGCCTGGCGACGGTCTATGGCATCGTCAAGCAGAACAATGGCTTCATCAACGTCTATAGCGAGATAGAACACGGAACGACATTCAGGATTTATCTGCCTCGCCATGTTGGTGATACAACAGACATGCAGACGGAAGATTCCGAAAAACCTGAAGCATGCGGCCACGAAACCATCCTGCTGGTGGAGGATGAGCCGGTGGTTCTGGATATGACCCGCAAGATGCTTGAACGATTGGGCTATCTCGTGATGGCCGCTTCAACCTTTGGGGAAGCTATCCGGATAGTCAAGGCTCACCCAGGCCAGATTCACCTGCTACTGACCGATATTGTCATGCCTGGTATGAACGGCCGGGACCTGGCCCAAAATTTATCGTCTTTCGACACCCACATCAAGAGCCTTTACATGTCTGGGTACACCTCCAATATCATCGCCCCGCATGGCGCGTTGGACCCGGACGTCAATTTCATTCAGAAACCATTCTCGTTGAGGCAATTGGCCGCTAAAGTCAGAGACGTCCTTGACAATCCCAGGATCACGATTTAGGAATGACTCGACTTTGCATGATCATATACAATGCCTCTCATGGATTGTTTGTAAGACCGAGGCCATTCCGATTTTTCACCCATCGATCACGACTCCAAAAAAAACTGGTTGATAATAGACTGGAGATAATGGACAATTGAATTCCACGAATTAGGGTGGAATCTCGATCCAATAGAGATCATCTGATACGGATGGGGGAGGCACGCAATGATCAGCAGAAATAACCGACTCGAAGGCGCCGCGGAACTGCGCAAACGCGCCGCAGAGATCGCACGGGAAAAAACAGCCTTATCGCCTGAAAATCTGGATACCCTGTCCATTGAAGAAATTCAGCGGATGGTTCACGAACTTCGGGTACATCAGATTCAATTGGAGATGCAGAATGAGGAATTGCAACTGGAGCAGTTGGAACTGGAATCCTCACGGGCGCGTTATTTTGACCTGTATGATCTTGCACCTGTGGGATATTGCACCATCTCCGAAAAGGGGCTGACCCTGGAATCCAATTTCGCCACCGCCACCCTGCTGGGCATGAACCCGGATGCGCTGACCATGCAGCCTTTCTCCATGTTTATCTCCAAGGAAGACCAGGATATCTACTATTTCCATTGTAAACAGCTCGTTGAAACCGGTCTGCTTCAGGAATTCGATCTGCGGATGATAAAAAATGGCGGGATGCTGCTGTGGGTGCATCTGACAATCACCCTGCAAAATACAGACGGTGCCTTTGTCCGCCACGTCGTGATGAATGATATCACTCAGCACAAAAACGCCGAAGAACAACTTGCGAACGAAAAATATTTGCAGCAATTGCTGTTGGACCACTTCCCAGGTGTCGTGCTGCTTCTACGAACGTCAACGCGGGAGGTTGTGGCGTCGAACCAGGCCGGGCGGAATATCGGGGTGGTTTGCGGATCAATGTGTTATGAAACATGGGTGCAAAGAAAAAGCCCGTGTACGTGGTGTCTGGCGCCGAAGTTATGGGCGACCGGCAAAGAGCAGCGTGCTGAAATCGAAGCCGGAGGCAGACTGTGGGAAGCCCATTGGATACCAGTCACGAATGATCTTTACATGCACTACTCTTTTGACATCACCGATCGCAAGCGGGATGAAGAAAAGCTGCATGTGCAAGATAATGTGATTCGGCAGGCGCTGAGCATTTCCAACTCGTTTACCTTCGACTGGGATGTGGCCAGCGATCAAGTCCTCCGTTCCACCAGTTGTCAAAAGATTTTTGGTGACGACGACTTGATCAATGCCACTGCCGCGCATTTTTCACAACGTGTTCACCCGGACGACCGCCAGCAGCTTGATAAGTTGCTCCGCAACATGACGCCCACAGAAAATACCTACACCACTGATTTTCGGCTCGTACTCAATAACAAGAGCATCGTAACTTTACAGGAAACTGCTCAGGCCTTTTTCGACTGTACAGGAAAGGTGACACGAGTCATCGGTGTTGCCACAGACATCACAGAGCGCAAGAAAGCCGAGGATGCGCTGACGCATTCACATGATCTGATGCGCTACATCATTGAACACAATCGGAGCGCCGTGGCGGTCCACGACAGAGACTTGAGATATATCTATGTCAGCAAACGCTATCTTGACGACTACAAAGTCAATATAAGAGATGTTATCGGCAAGCATCACTATGATGTATTTCCAGATCTGCCCCAGAAATGGAGAGATGTGCATCAGAAGGCGCTGTCCGGGGAAATTTCGCGTGCGGAAGACGATCCCTACGTGCGGGAGGACGGCACGGTGGATTGGACCCGGTGGGAATGTCGTCCATGGTATGAAGCCAATGGTTCAATCGGCGGGATTATTATCTACACGGAGGTTATCACCGAGCGAAAGAAAGTTGAAGATGCGTTAAGGAAGAGTGTAGCGCAGCTTCGCGCCATTACCGACTCCGCCCAGGATGCCATTCTGATGATGGATCAAAACGGATGCATCTCCTTTTGGAATCCTGCTGCTGAGAGCATATTCGGTTATACCGGCGATGAAGCGATTGGCAAAAACCTGCATCAGCTCATTGTGCCGCAACATTACCATGAAGCGCACCATGCCGCCTTTGCCAGATTTCAGCAGGCAGGCCAGGGCGATCTCATCAACAAAACACTCGAACTGAAAGCCTGCCACAAGAACGGCAATGAAATCTCTGTTGAACTGTCTCTGTCATCGCTTCATCTTCAAGATTGTTGGCATTCAGTAGGGATCATACGTGATATCACCGATCGCAAACGAGCCGAGGAGGATAAGGTCAAGCTGAAAGCCCAACTCCTGCAGGCCCAGAAAATGGAGGCGATTGGATCTCTTGCCGGCGGCATTGCCCATGATCTGAACAATATATTATTTCCGATCAGCGGCCTTTCAGAGATACTGCTCGAAGACATTCCACCAGACACCCCTGAGTATCAAAGCATTCAACAAATTCACAAATCGGCAACTCGAGGCAGTGCTTTGGTCAAGCAGATCCTGGCTTTCAGCCGTCAATCCAATCCCCAGAAGCTGCCCATCCGGATTCAGCCGATCCTCAAAGAAGCATTGAAACTGGCACAGGCGACAATACCCAGAAGTATTGAAGTTAAAAGCCATATCGACACGGATTGCGGCATGATCCTGGCTGACCCCCCGCAGATACATCAGATCGCCATGAACTTGATCACCAACGCGTTTCATGCGGTTGAACAAACCGGCGGAATGATAGATATCGCACTGAAAGAGACGACCATAGAATCTGCTGGCGGAAAAGATGAATTGCTCTTCCATGCGATACCTGGATATATTCTGGCCGGCAGATACGCTTGCATCACCGTATCCGACACCGGAACCGGAATTGATCCAAGAAACATCGATAAAATATTCGATCCCTACTTTACCACCAAAGAACTGGGAAAGGGCACGGGACTGGGGCTTTCCGTGGTGCATGGCATCGTGAAAGAACACGGCGGGGATATACGGGTTTACAGCGAAGTCGGAAGAGGAACCGCTTTTCATGTGTACTTGCCCCTTCTGGAAGACGCCAAGGACAGCAAGCCTGCCGCCATCGCCAGAAAGCATCCAACAGGCCATGAAAGAATTCTGCTGGTCGAAGATGAAGAACCGATCTTAAGCATGGAAAAGATGATGCTCGAAAGGCTGGGTTATCAGATAACTACCAGACTGAGCAGCCCGGATGCTTTGGCTGCATTCAAAGCCAATCCCGACAATTTCGATCTTGTGATCAGCGACAAAGGAATGCCGAATATTACCGGCGAGCAACTTGCCAGGGAATTACTATCTATCAGACCGAGGATTCCAATCATTATTTGTTCCGGCTTCAGCGATGAAAACGATGAACAGCAAGCCATATCTTTAGGTGTTAAAGGGTTTCTAAAGAAGCCCGTTGCAACAGGGGATCTGGCAGAAATGGTCAGAAAAGTGCTGGATGATGCAGACGACTCGACACGATAATATAGACATTCAGAAAAACAATTTCGCTGTGTTATCGGTCGGGAATGGCCAAAAAATCACCGCAAAGACGCATCAGAAATGCTTCAGGCAGCCTCACGGTTGATTTCCAATCTTCTCTTGTCGTCCGGCCCAATCCATTATCAGCGCCATGAATAGATCAAAATCTTCCAGTCTTTTCTTGAAGATGCCGAATACCAGTTCATCGTCTATGTTCTCATATCGGTGTACCAACATATTGCGGAAAGATGCCATATTTTGAAAAACGGTCAAATGCACCTGGGGAAGAATTCCTTGTTCTGTCAAAATCAAAAGCAGATCTCGGTATCCCGTCGGTTCACGCCATTTATAAAATGAAACGAAATGATTCGCGATATCAAGCAGCTCTTCTATGGCAAGATGCAGGTAGCGTTCCACGAAAGCCTTGATTCGAAGGTCATCACGATATTTTTGCCAGTTGATATCATCTGCAGTTTTCAGCACATCCACGTAGTGTTGGAGGCGTGATAATTTTCTGGAAAGCAGCTCTTCATCCACCATATGCAGCGTTGCCTCTCGTTTTCATTTTCTTATAAAGAAAAGCGGTATCCAGGTAGTGCCTGCGCGCCCCAACCTCCTGCAAAATCCGTTCACGCGGCGCCGCCTCGTAGATCAGGCGGCCATATTTTAATATCTGATGCTGAAGCAGTGGCGACGACTGACCGAATACCACCAGATCAACATCCCTGCCCAAGAGGTTGGATAGAGTCGTTTCCATTTCAACGCGCGCCATACCAGAAAAAGCGCCTGCAACCATCACTGCCAGATCGATATCGCTACCAGGGCGATCCTTTTCTGTGGCGACAGAACCGAAAACATAGATGGCGATAACCGCTTTACGCCCAATCGCAAAATCACTTATCTTTTCAATATCAGCCATCGTGAGCATCGACATGTCTCCTGTTTATGAAGAAAGGCTGGCACTGCTTATAGTTAGTGAAGTCAATGTGTTAAGTTGATAAATTAAGAACCCAGTCTCCGCCCTGTACGCTTCTCCGTTATCTGAACAAATCAGAATGAGATCCGGTACGATATAGCACCACATCCTGATCCTCAATGGCATAAATCAAAATCCAATCCGGTTCCAAATGACAATCACGTTTTCCGTGATATTGCCCTTTCAGGGAATGATCACAATAAACGGTATCCAGGGTGTGACCTTCGCCAAGATGCAGGACAACAGCGAGTAGCTGTTCAATGTCTTTTCCTCGTTTCAACACTCGCTTGATATCTTTTTTAAATTGTGTGGTTCTCCGAATTTGATACATCATGATAATAAGTCATCGCGTAACGCCTGAATTGAGGTAAATACGGGCATGTGAGCTTTATCTTCTGTAAAACTCTTGAGTGTCTGGTCATTCGGAATTTCCGTTAACTCCAGGCTGTGTCGAATCTCCGTATCCTGGAAAATGTAACGAGCGATAGCCACACGATCTTTTTTCGGTAAGGCACAAAAGACTCGATAAAATGCTTCCGCCGTACTCATCTGATTGGCGGCCTGCGATAGTGAAACTTGAACTGCTTGTTTCATATCTTCCTCCTATGATACCGGGGACGCCCTTAACTTATTAAAAAAGTCAGCTCCAGCCAGCCCCCCTTTTGCCATATCGGCCCCCGGGCAACGGTTGTAAATCAACACTGTTGGTATACTCCAAACAGGCATAATCTGCGTTTTCCTTATCCCTTAATGGTATACTGTCAACGGGCATAATTTTGACTTTTGAGCCCCCACCCCAACCCTCCCCCGCTGGGGGAGGGAGCATAAGGAAATTGAAGATTATGCCCGTTCGCAGTATATTTACGGGTACAACTTCTTCACACATTCCGGGCAGATACTGTGACTGAATTCCGCTTCAGAGTGGTCTCTGATATACACTTCAATCTGGTTCCAATACCCTTTATCATCGCGAATATTCTTACACGACGCGCAAATCGGCAAAAGCCCTCTTAACCTCCTCATCTCGGCTACTTGCGATTTCATCAACGATTCCTGAGCTTCTACCTTCTCGGTCACGTCGATACAACTCCCAATATAACCGGCGAAATCGTCTGCTGAATTAATAAAAGGTACACCTCGATCAAAAATCCAGCGGTAAATCCCGTCATGTCGGCGAAGGCGGTACTCCATCTCGAAGATTTCTCTCTTTTGGAAGGCTTCCAGAAAAATTTTCAGGCAATTCTGGTAGTCCTCTGCGTGAACCCCTTCCGCCCAGCCGTTACCGATTTCTTGCTCTATGGAACGACCGGTGAAAGCCAGCCACCTCTCATTAAAATAATCGCACATGGCCGTTGTATCCGAACGCCATATCATTATCGGCGCCTGCTCAACAAGGGTCTTATATTCTTCAAAATTGAGAATGATATCTGGCATATGCACTCCTTTGATATAGACTCTCCAAGAATTCATTTCGCAAGGCAGCCGGGTGGGAATGGGCCTTTTTCGACCACTGCCGACCGATAACGCAGCGAAATTGTATTTCTGAATGTCTATACTTCATCAAGTGTTCCGATATTGCCTCATGAAGCCATCCTCCTATAATCAGTGTGGATTATCTTCAATATGGGTAGTTATTGCAATACTTTTATATAGGCCACGCTGCGCAGCGTACCATGAAGGATCTGCGCCGGATCAGTGGCTATGACGTACTGCGCGGCCTGCCAGGCCGCATGACAATATTTGAGACTGTAGATAATATTTTGCATTGGCTTTTTGCGACATGATAATATAGTTGATCATCTGACCGACATCATAAATCTGCCGTCGTAACAAACAGGGGATAAACGGATATGAAAGCAAAAAAAACTGGCATACGCACTGGAATCGTGATCGTTTCTGCCGCCTTGATCGCATCGATGTTGTTCATTACCTGGATATTATACGTCAAGCCGAAAATGGCGGATATCATGTTTGAACCGGTATTTATCAATGATATCAAAAAAATCCGGTTGGTGTCTGAAATGCGTGTCAACCTGAATGCCTCTGTGGAGGCAGAGAAAATCGCTGTTCTGGCTGATACAGACGAGGCTTCTCGCGCCTATGCGGATCAGGCGCTGAGTCTTTCCGATGGCGTGGAAGACGCCAGGGTCAAGCTTGGCATTCTGATTGAAGCGGAAAAGATGGGCCGTGAGGTGGATATTTTCCGGGAGTTCACTACCTGCTGGGAGCGGTTCCGACAAATAGACCAGGAATTATTGCCAATGTCCGTCATGAACACGAACGTGAAAGCATACGAGCTTTCGTTTGATTCGGCGCACAAAGCCGTCAGCCACCTGGAGGAGTCTCTTAACGCCCTGATGAACAGCGGCATTGAAAATGATAAATCATGTAAAATAAAAGCATTGGCGACGCGGGCGCTGGTTGCCGCGCTTAAAATCCATGTGCTGCAATCTCCCCACATTGCCGAGAGCCGCATAGAAAAAATGGATGAGATCGAGACAACGATGCAAATGCAGAATACGCTGATCATCGCATCTTTAGACGCCCTGTCGTTTTTGACGATTCCGAAAAGCAAACCACTGCTCGATAAGGCAAATGCGGCCTATGCCGAGTTCTGGCGGATCAACATGGAAGTGATGGCCCTGTCTCGCCAGAACAGCAATGTTCAGTCTCTTGCCTTGTCCTTGGGCCAAAAACGCAACGCAACGGTTCAGTGCAGCGATGCACTGGCCGCTCTCGAGGAAGCCATTCAAAGCAAGGTGTATAAGGCCACAAAATAAAGTTTCTATGGCCTCAATTTCTCGATTTTGTTGATTCTTTGAGCCGATCAGAAGGTGTCTCAAAAAATATACTACCATGATTCCTTTAAACAAATTTTCATTTATGGGACAGCATGGACTTTATGGACAGTTTGATACTCCATAGAGTCCATAGAATCCATAAGAGTGGACAGGGTGGTGCCATTCACCCATGTAGATATACCACTATCTGGTAGATTATTTTTTGGGCTTGCCTGATATCCCATTCTGCAACAATGACTATACAGATATTGAACGGAACATCACCGCATGAGATCCCTGTCATGAAGGAAAGCATCAACCGCTTCATGTTCGACTTCAGGCAGATGGAGCGATGGAACATCCCGATAGACCGTCTGCCCGCCGGCAGTATGGTGATGTACAAACCCATTTCCTTTTTCGAGGCGTACCATGGACTTGTCATAGGTACTGTCATCGTTTTCATCATTCTGTTGTCTGCTATTGGCGCCCTCATCGTCAACATTTACCGCCGCATACAGGCCGAGGAAGGCTTACGGCACAATCAGGCCATGCTGGCAAGAACAGAGAGCATTGCACATGTGGGCAGTTGGGAATGGGATGTGGCAACGGGTGCAGTGATATGGTCAGACGAGTTGTTCCGTATTTTCCAGTTAAA
>CAJBLH010000210.1 GCA_903953895.1 uncultured Desulfobacteraceae bacterium
CAGCTTTTTATACAGAAAGTATTTACAAGCAACGCCAAGGAATCATGCGAGGTGACATTGTCCGTTGCCGACAATCCGCCATTATATGTTCACCTTACCGGAATCATTACCGATAAGGCAGAAATGTGCCTTATAACCATGGTTGATATCACCGCTCGAAAGCAGTTCGAGGAGGCGCTGTGCGAGAGCGAGAGGCATTATCGCGCACTGGTCGAAGGTACGCCGGGTATTGTCTATTCATTCTCCAGTAAACGCGGCGGCATGTTCTATTCGTCTCAAGTGACGCACATTCTTGGCTATTCTCCGGAGCAGTTGTATGCTCAGCCGATGCTTTGGAACAATTCGATTCATCCGGACGACCTCCCCCATGTTAACCAAATCATCCGTGAAGTCGCAACATTCAAGCCGTTCTGCATCGAATACCGCATCCAGGATGCGCAGGGAAACTGGCGCTGGTTTGAGGACCGTTCAACCGGGTACAGCAATGATGGCGCGGATGTCATTATGGAAGGATTCGCCCTGGACATCACCGAACGCAAGCAGGCGGCAGCGGAAAATGCGGAACTCGAAGCACAGAACCGGCAGCTCCAGAAAGCCGAAAGTCTGGGACGCATGGCCGGCGCCATTGCCCACCATTTCAATAACCGGCTCTATGTCGTGATGGGAAACCTGGAAATGGCCATGGATGACCTGCCGCTGGGAAATTCGAATGAAAACCTGGTCTCTGCCATGCAGGCGGCGCGCAAAGCCGCGGAAGTAAGCAAACTGATGCTGACCTATCTTGGACAAACACCCGGTAAGCATGCACCCATTGACCTGTCCGAACTCTGCCGTAATAACCTGATCCTGCTTCGGGCCGCCACACCGAAAGGAATGATTGTCAATGCCGATATCCCCTCTTCCGGTCCGGTCATCCGAGCGGACGCAAACCAGATGCACCAGATTATTACCAACCTGGTCACCAATGCCTGGGAATCCGTTTCTGACAACCTGGGTACCATCGGCCTGTCCGTCAAAACGGTTTCTCATGCGGACATTCCCACCTTAAAGCGATTCCCCATCGACTGGCGGCCGCAGAGTATTGACTATGCATGCCTGGAAGTATCGGATACCTGCAGCGGGATCGCAGATCAGTCTATCGAGAAGATCTTCGATCCGTTTTTCACCACCAAGTTTACCGGTCGGGGGCTGGGTTTGTCTGTTGTAATGGGGATTGTAAAAGCTCACGGCGGGGGAATCACGGTGGAAAGCGAGCCTGGAAGGGGGAGTGTCTTTCGGATCTTTTTACCGGTATCAACTGAAGAACTCCCATGCCGACCTGACGTACCTACCCTGCCGGGAGCGCCACAGACCGAGAGACCGGAAAAATTATCCGAGATCGCAGAGGGCGGCACAGTGCTTCTGATCGAAGATGAGGAGCCGGTGCGCAACATGGCCAGAATCATGCTGAATCGCCTGGGATATACAGTGCTTGAAGCAGAAGATGGCGTCAAGGCTCTGGAGATATTCCAACAGCATCAGGATGATATCCAATGCGTTCTCTCCGATTTGACCATGCCGCGTATGGACGGCTGGGATACACTGACCGCTCTGCGCAAACTTTCGCCAGATATCCCGGTAATCCTGTCGAGCGGCTATGACGAGGCTCAGGTGATGGCCGGCGAACATACCGTACGACCCAATGCCTTCCTGGGTAAGCCTTATAAGACGACGGACCTGCGCGTCGCGGTTCAAAAAGTCATTGAGGGAACAACTCGAACATAACAGTAACGGTATTATAGACTTTCAGAAAAAATAATATCACTGCGACTTGAGAAATGTACTTACTTTGTCTTGATTATAACAATGCCAGATTGAACGGTTCCGGTCAGCTTTTGCTCGGTAGCACCCAAACCTTCATCGATAAATGGACAGTGCTTGACGATAGTGATCGCTCGTTGGAGTTGTTGCGTTTAATCGTTGTCTCCTGCACCGGCACTGAACACCTGAAGAGAATCCCTTTTTCATACGAAAACCTTTGCGGCGCCAAAACAAGGCTGTTATTGACACAAAATTTGCGTGTGATGCACAATTCCACGGATAATCACAAAGATCGGAATCCAGTGGCGACCGGTTGTACGCAAATCGATACCCGTGGCAATATACTGAAACTGAAGCAGATCCGGAAAAGACTCTTTTCCCGGGAAGCCGTGGTCATGAATCCAAGTGATAAATCCCGCCTCGGACGTGATTTCATTTTGGCTTATGGTGATGATTTCGCTATTCAGAGAAGTGACGATGCATTCGACTGCTGTGACACTTTTTTCCGCAACCGATACCACCATTCCCTGTTTTCTTCCGCTGTTGCATTAACCAGTCCTGTGGCATTCCTTGAGCTTCTTTTTTTTCGTGGAGCAAAGTACAAACGGCATGCACCGCGCCATGTTCTCGATAGACTATTCCGATTATTAAAAGATTACGGTGTGCTGGATATCCGCCATCAGTCGCAAACACCCTCTGCGGCAGAACAGTTATGGAACGCGCTACCCGACAGCCTGCATAAACCCTTCATGCTCCTTCTGGACGCTGTTCGACATGCACTGTTTGCATTTCCGAAGATGCGGACACCACTGGATGTTCCCGGACTGATCCTGCTTCATCGACCCGATCGCCACTGCCAGGACGATTTTTTCATCAACTTTCTGACGATGATCGATGAACTTTTTCCCAATATGCAGTTTATCATCACGGTGCCTGAAGAGAACCAACCGTCAATCCCCAGCGAGTTGTTGAAAAAGAAGCTTCCGCTGCCGTTATTACCCGATGAAGCACCCACCCATCCGGTTAAACGAAAAAAAGTGGACATCCTGCTCATCGATGTTGATAGCCGAATACCCAATCTGGCGCTGATGAAGCTTTCCCGTCATTTCAAACAGCAGGGATACCAGGTAAAACTGAGCCATGGCGCAGCCCTCAATCGTTCTGCGCGGGAGGTTTATGCTAGCTGCATCTTCTCGATGCCGCCATCCGCCGAAAAGATCCAAAAACTCCAAAAATTTTATGGTCATTCTTTGCAGTTGGGTGGTTCCGGAGTCGATGTCACCAAGCGTCTTTCTGAAGATATCGAGGCGCTGCCGCCCGACTATGATATATATCCGGCGCTGGATGATCGCGCCATCGGTTTTCTGTCGCGGGGGTGTCCGCTGCATTGCCCCTTCTGCCTTGTGCCGTTGAAGGAGGGATTGCCTCGGCAGGTCAGCGATCTGCAGACTTTGCTTGAAAATGGTCGGCGGAAAAAACTGATACTGCTCGACGACAATCTCTTGTCGCTTTCTCATGCAGATCATCTTCTCGATGAAATGGTTTCTCAAAACATCATGGTCAATTTCACACAGACGCTGGATTTGCGATTTGTCGATCGGCACCGGGCGACCCTTCTCAGGCAGGTTCGTTGCAGCAATACACGATTCACCCGCAACAATTATCATTTCAGCCTCAATGACAGCAGACATCTCGATTTCGTGCGGAAACAATATGACATGTTCGGCTTCACTTCCAAAGACAATGCGGAATTTGTGTGTATGTACGGTTTCAACACCACTCTGGCTGAAGATGTGGAGCGCTTTCGTTTTTTGCGAAGCCTGCGTGGAGCCTATGTTTTCACTCAGAAGTATCAGCCCATTCCCGGAGGTCCGCCACCCAATATGGAGAATTTCTTCGAAGGTGATGCGGACCGGTTGCTCACAGAATTGATCCGGATTCAATTCACCCAAAACATGAAGAGCATGGAAACCTATTATCGCTGGCTCAGTCGAAAGTATGCCGAGGTCTTTGGTCAGCTTCACATGCCTTTGGTAGACACCATTTTTCGCTACAATAACAGACAGTTCAAGGGACGGTATATTGAAACCATGGCAGGATTGAAAAAATGAATGACCTGTCTGTCGATCAGATGTTGGAATGCTCCAGCCAGGAAGTCGAGCAACTGCAAGAGCTGGCTGCCAGCACAACCGCCGGGATTTGGCGAATCAAACGGGCAAAGGCGTTACTGGGTGTACTTCAGGGAATCCGTCCTGAAAAATTGATGTTTCAGGTACGTGTGCCGGTCACTTCGATTGTCAAATGTATCCACAATTTTTCCCGACTCAGGATGGCCTACTTCGACAGGCCGGACCGTTCCCCGTCTAAGAGGGAAGCCGCTGTCGAAAAAATGCTGGCAATACTCGACAATCCCCTCTCAATTCCTTCTGAAACAGCACATCATTTTTCCCTGCGTTATATTGGCACCCAATTCACGGCGAACCAGATCCGCGTGATCCGAGAAATGATCCGTAATGAACCGAAACCAAGCCGCGCCATTATCGCCAGGCAAATGTGTTCGACCTTCAGCCTTTACGGAGAAAATGGAAAGCCCAGATTATCTGTGGCGGTTGATATTCTTAAACGCATGGCAATGGACAATCTCATCTGTGTTTCTACCAAAAAAATCATTAAAGGCGCTTTGTCGGCCCCTCCACCGAAAATAATTTTACCCCCTCAGAAAACTGAAGAAATAACGTCTTCGAAGTCTCTGTCCTTTTATGTTGTTCTGGTTCAAAAACCTGAAGAAATGGCTTTGTGGAACGCCATGATTCATCATTATCACTATATCCCGGTTTGTCGGCTTTTCGGCCAGCAACTGCGCTATTTGATTTTTACCGAAAATAATGAATCGTGTGGGCGCTCAGATCTGGGAATCCCCCTGTCTGCGCTGAGTTTTTCATCATCCGCATGGCGCGTTTCCTGCCGTGATAATTACATCGGCTGGAATGATGCCCAGCGCGTGATGAATCTGCCATTGGTGATCAACAACTCTCGTTTTCTGATTCTTCCCTGGATAAAGATTCCGAATCTTGCTTCGTCCATACTTGGCGCCATTGGTAGAAGAGTGGGAAATGACTGGGAAACTCGGTATCACCGCAGACCTGTTCTGATGGAAACCTTTGTGGAGCGTGATCGATTTTTAGGAACCTGTTACAAAGCGACCAATTGGGTGGAAGTGGGAACAACCGTTGGTTACAGCCTGCATGGCTCTGAAATACGAAGACGCCAAGCCACCAAATCGGTTTTTTTGCGACCGCTTCAAAAGAACTTCAGGCATATCCTGTGTCGCTCTTTTTAATGAGATCAACACTTGCGAAATGAATTTAAGTACCCATACCTATGCGAAAAATGAGGAAGCTCTTCATGATCCAGGTCGCTGCATAAATGCGATATCCCGTTCAACTGAACCGGTGCCGAAATATTCACCCTACGATATTTTCAACTTTATTTTTAGTCTTGACTCAAAAGGATATTGTGGTTATAGGCCGTAGAGATTATCATCGTATTTCTGGCTGCTTGTTCAGTACCGTCGATTGATCCGCAATTCACTTCATTTTAAAGGAGGATCTACATGAAACACCGACAGTTAACTTTTGTTCTGACGATGGGAATTCTGGCGATATTTCTGGCTTCGAATGCGTTGGCCGCCCCGATAGATATCCAGTTCTGGCATGCCCAAAGAGGGCCCCGTGCCGATACACTGAACAAAATGGTGGATGCTTTCAACAAGTCTCAAACCCAGTATTTGGTTGTGGCCTCTGAAAAAGGCTCTTACGACGAAACCATGAATGCCGGTATCGCCGCATTCCGATCCAATAAACAGCCGCATATTCTTCAGGTGTATGAAGTCGGAACCCAGACCATGATGCTTTCAAAAGCCATATATCCGGTGTACGATCTCATGAAGGACACTGGCCACAAGGTCGACTGGAAATCCTATCTTCAGCCGGTTCTCTCATATTATGTAGCCTCCAACGGCGAGCTTCAGTCCTTGCCGTTTAACTCATCGACACCGATCATGTTTTACAACAAAGACCTTTTCAAGAAAGCCGGACTCACCGGCCCACCCAGAACCTGGGATGAAATGGGTGAAGCCACCGCCAAGCTCGTGGCGTCCGGAGCTGAATACGGAATGACGGTTGCGTGGCAGACCTGGGTCATGATCGAAAACTACAGCGCCATCCATAACCTGCCGCTGTCCACCAAAGCCAACGGGTTCGACGGACTGGATACCGAACTGACCATCAACAACCCCATGGTTGTCAAACATATGGAACGCCTGAAGACATGGATGAACGACAAACGATTCACCTATGAAGAGCGGGAATACAAAGGCCCGGAAGCAGCGTTCATCTCCGGCAAGTGCGCCATATTGATGGACAGTATCAGCGCCATCGGCGCCCTGAAAAAAAATATCAAATTCGACTGGGGTGCCGCCCCGCTGCCGGTTGAAGCCTCCATGAAAGATCCCCAGAACAGTATCATCGGTGGGGCTTCTCTGTGGGTACTCAAAGGTCATCCCAAAAATGAATATCAGGGTGTCGCAGATTTTCTGGCTTTTCTGGCAAATGAGGAGATGCAGATTCTCTGGCACAAGGAAACCGGTTATTTTCCCATCACCCTTCAGGCTTATAATAAACTGAAAGCAGACGGTTATTACAATCAGGAACCGCTGCAGGAGGTTGGCATTCTTCAGATGACCCGCAGAGACCCGACGGTGAATTCCCGGGGAATTCGGCTGGGAAGTTTTCCGCAGATTCGGGATGTCATGAACGAAGAGCTGGAAATGCTCTGGCAGGGTAAAAAATCCGCCAAGCAGGCACTGGATGAAGCGGTCAGCAGATCCAACGAGATTCTGCGCCAGTTTGAAAAACGCAGTCAATAGCCCTCGTGGTAATAAGGTTGAAGGGGATTGGATCCATCAAGAGCCTTCAGCCTTTCCATATATCGATCCTCAGCCCGAACACATACCATCAACTGATATCCGGCGGTGATCCATGCTGAAACGATCTTATTTTTCCAGCACATACCTGCCCTATCTGTTGATTCTGCCCCAGACCCTCGTTATCCTGACATTTTTCTACTGGCCGGCAACTCAGGCGCTTTTTCAGTCCTTTCTACTGAGCGATCCTTTCGGCGTTAAAACCCAGTTTGTCTGGCTGGATAATTTCACCAGGTTGTTTTCCAACCAGCTTTATTGGAAGTCTATCGGTATTACCTTTTTTTTCAGCTTTTCAACCGCGCTGCTCTCGATTGCAACAGGGCTTCTCGTGGCTGCCATGGCCAATCGGGCACTCCATGCCAAAGCCATTATCCGCACACTTCTGGTCTGGCCGTATGCCATTGCCCCGGCTATCTCCGGAATTGTGTGGCTCTTTCTGTTTCACCCTTCTTTCGGGGTAATCGCCTTTTCGGTCATGCGATGGTTCGGCATTCACTGGAACCCTGTATTGGACGGTGCGGACGCCTTGTTTCTGGTGATCATCGCCAGCGCCTGGAAACAGATCAGCTATAATTTCGTTTTTTTTATCGCCGGTCTTCAATCCATCCCCAAATCGCTGATCGAGGCGGCTGCCATTGACGGCGCCAGTCCTTTGAGGCGATTCCGGGTCATCACCCTTCCCCTGCTGTCTCCAACCCTGTTTTTCCTGATGGTCATGAATGTGGTATATGCTTTTTTTGAAACATTCGGCATTATCCACACAGTCACCCAGGGAGGCCCCGGCGGCGCCACCATGACCATGGTTTACAAAGTTTACAAGGATGGTTTTGTGGGGCTGGATCTGGGATCATCCGCAGCTCAATCTGTTGTGCTGATGATCGTGATTGTTGTCTTGACCGCCCTGCAGTTCAAATATGTTGAAAAAAAGGTGCAGTACACAGGATAAGATCAATGGTTGAAAAAACACCCTGGCTGGATTTACTGACCTATACCTTGCTGATTCTGGGAATCGCCATTGTCGGATTTCCCATTTTCTACACATTTGTTGCGGCAACACTTCCGCTCGAGGAAGTGGCCAGAATCCCCATGCCCCTGATCCCCGGCGACCAACTCCTGGTCAATTTGAAAACAGCCTGGATCAAAGGCAACCTGGCCACCCAGATGTGGAATTCCTTTATCATGGCTGCAGGAATTACCGTCGGCAAGATATCCGTCTCCATGCTGGCGGCATATGCCATTGTTTATTTTGACTTTCGCTTCAGAAAGATCGCCTTTGTGTCTGTTTTCTGCACCCTGATGCTGCCAGTTGAGGTTCGAATCCTTCCGACTTATGAGGTAACCGCCAATGTCTTCGGCCCGATTCAGCGGATTCTGGAGGCATTTCAAGTTGATACCCTCATCAGATTTTTCACGGGAAACCGTTTTAAAATCTCGATCGAACTCAGTCTTCTGGACAGTTATACCGGGCTCATTCTCCCCCTGGTCGCCTCCGCCACCGCCACGTTTTTATTTCGACAATTTTTTCTGACCATTCCTGAAGAACTCTGCGAAGCCGCCAAAATCGATGGGGCGTCTCCCATGAAATTCTTCACCAAAATTCTGCTACCGCTTTCAAAAACAAATATCGCCGCATTGATCGTCATAGATTTTGTCTATGGCTGGAACCAGTATCTCTGGCCCCTTCTGATCACCACAAACCCGAAAATGATGACAGCCGTCATCGGTCTGAAACGCCTGATTCCCCAGATGGATGACCTTCCCACCTGGAACGTGGCCTTGGCCGGAGCCCTGATCGTCATGATGCCGCCGGTAATGGTCGTTCTTTTCATGCAGCGGTGGTTTGTCAAGGGGCTGGTGGATGCCGAAAAATAAATAATTCCTGAAAGGACTGATATGGATTTAAATTTCCATAATGTGCTGGTCACCGGCGCCGCCGGGTTTATCGGTTATCATCTCTCGCTTCGCCTGTTGAAAATGGGCTGCCGCGTTGCGGGTATCGACAACATGAACCCCTATTACGATGTCACGCTCAAAGAGTCCAGACTGGATCAGTTGGTGACATTCGACAAATTTTCGTTTCACCCGGATGATTTATCGGATCGAACCGGTCTGGAATCTGTTTTCAAGAAACACCAGCCGTTCGATGTGGTGGTGAATTTGGCTGCCCAGGCAGGCGTCCGCTACTCCCTGACCAATCCCCATGCATATGTGGATTCCAATATTGTCGGATTCGTCAATCTTCTGGAGTGCTGCCGGCACAATCAAGTGAAACATCTTGTGTTCGCCTCTTCCAGTTCCGTGTACGGCGCCAATACGCTGATGCCGTTTTCGGTACACCACAATGTGGATCACCCGGTATCGCTTTACGCCGCCACCAAAAAAGCCAATGAACTGATGGCGCATACTTACAGCCACCTTTACAACATGCACTGCACGGGGCTGCGGTTTTTCACGGTCTACGGCCCCTGGGGAAGACCCGATATGGCCTTGTTTCTATTTGTCCGGGCGATTCTGGATGACAAACCCATTCAGGTTTTCAATCACGGCAGAATGAAACGGGACTTCACCTATATCGACGATATCATCGAAGGCGTTGTCCGCATCATGGGAAAACTCCCCCAACCCAATCCTTCCTGGGCCGGAGATCACCCGGACCCCGGAACATCCTATGCGCCCTACCGAATCTACAACATCGGCAACAACAACCCTGTAGAATTATCGACATTTATCGAAATCATCGAGAAGAAACTTGAAAAGACCGCTCAAAAAACATATCTGGATCTTCAGCCCGGAGATGTGGTAGCCACATACGCTGATATCGACGATCTGTTTGCGGATGTCGGATTCAAACCCCAGACACCTCTCGATAACGGTATCCAGCGGTTTGTGGACTGGTTCAGGGAATATTATTCAAAATCGCTATAGAGAAAATCCTGAAGCTATGATGAAACTGATATGTTCCCGTATATTATCTCGTATTGCAAAGAAAACAGGTTTAATACCAGATGGCTATAGAATGTAACTCATAAGGAGTTGAGATGACGGCACAAAGTCTTTATACCCTAGAATCGTGGAAACAGCTCATGGCGCGGGCAGAGGTGATGAATCAGCCACAGCACCACCTGAAGCGTCTTATCGCCGATCCCAATCGGTTAAGCGCGTTTTCTCTGGCAGCAGCGGATGTTTTTTTTGATTTTTCGCGGCAGCGGATCGATGCGACAGCCCTGGCGCTTTTGTTTGAACTCGCCCGAACCCGCGGGCTTCAGGAAAAATTTGCAGCCATGACACAGGGGGAAAAACTGAACATAACGGAAAACAGGGCCGCACTTCATACGGCAACCCGTGATTTTTCGAGCAACTCCCTCTATCTGGATGGAAAAGACATTCTGCCCGAACTTAGAGAGGTCAACCGCCGAATCAAGGATTTCTCCGATCAGATTCATGACGGAACAATCCGTGGATCCACCGGCAAGCGATTTCGCCATGTCGTCGTGATCGGCATCGGCGGGTCCTATCTGGGAACGGAATTTGTTTCAACGGCCCTGAAGTCGTATGCGGACCAGAACATCGATCTTCACTATCTGTCAAACGTGGATATCCACAATTTTGGAGCCATTATCCAAGAAATCGATCCGGAAGCTACACTGTGGCTGATCATCTCCAAAAGCTACACGACACCGGAAACCCTGGCCAACGAAAGCCTGGCCCGGGCGTTTATGGCCGAAAAAGGAATCGATCCCTCAAAACATATCGTAACGGTAACCGCCAAGGGCAGTCCGGGGGATGATCCCGCCAATCCCGTGCTTCAGTCCTTTAATATGTTCGATTTCATCGGCGGCAGATACAGTGTCTGCTCCGCCGTCGGCGCAGTTCCCTTAAGTCTGTATCTGGGTTATGATATCTTCGAACGTTTTCTGAAAGGGGCTGAAGCCATGGACTCCCATGCCGTCCACTCCCCGATTCACGAAAACATACCGCTGGTAGCTGCACTGCTTGCCATCTGGAACAACAATTTTCTAAAATATCCGGCCCAGGCCATTATCCCCTATGCCGCCCCTTTGGCCAAGCTTGCACCCCATGTTCAGCAACTCAACATGGAAAGCAACGGCAAAACGGTCAATACCGATGGCATATTCCTGAATGAGCCCTGCGGGCCCATCATTTTCGGAGAACCTGGCACCAACGCCCAGCATTCTTTTTTTCAGCTCGCTCACCAAGGACGGGCGTTTCCGATTGAATTTATCGGTGTGATCCATCCGCAATACCCGAAATATCAATCCCTGTCCAAGGGGGTTACCAATCACCAGGAGCTGTGGGCCAATCTGCTGTCTCAGCCCATGGCCCTCGCCACCGGAAAAGATGACGCTGACCCGGCCCGATGCTTTTCCGGCAATCGTCCGTCATCCACGCTGATTTTAAAAGATCTTTCTCCGGAAAGCATTGGCAAACTCCTATCTTTTTACGAAGCCAGAACTGTTTTTGAAGCATTCATCTGGGGCATCAATCCTTTTGATCAGTTCGGGGTGGAGCTAGGAAAAGTTCTGGCCGGAAAAATCCGACAGGAAATGGCCGACAGGAACATGGACAGCGCCCATTCGCTGGATTCAACGGATGCCACCACCCGGTTTTATATGGAGATGCTGTTTTCGGGCTAAGACTCGGGCAGACAGGCTTCGGCCTGTCTGCCTGAACCAAAATCCGTCAAACAAATTTGTTGACATCATTATTATCCTGATATAGAAGCGGCCTATAGAGCATAAAGTCCGTCGTTTGGAGTGAATACCTTTACCAATTCTTCAATCATATAATCTCATAAACTCCTTTATTCCTCCATATCCAGCAAGGCGCCGAATCATCTTCAACCGGTTGCACGTCGTATATTAATCTGCTTCCTGCAACGATGGTCCGGTAAAAAGTCTTTTTTTCATGTTGCCGAATTTTCATATTTTCTTGTTTTAACATACACGCATGCAAATTATTTTGATCATTTTCAACTTCTATCCCCCGGCGCAGCACATGGGTACCGACACCACCGGTAGGGATAAAAACAACGGGGTACTGCATTAATGAACATAGCCGAACTCAAAGATAAACGAATCAGCGAATTGGCCCAGATGGCCAAAGACTATAACATTCACGGGGCTGCGGGCCTGCGAAAACAGGAACTCATTTTTGCCCTGCTGCAGACCCAGTTTGAAAAAAACGGCCAAATTTATGGCGAAGGCACGCTTGAAATTCTGCCGGATGGTTTCGGTTTTCTGCGCGCACCCAACTACAATTATCTTCCGGGGCCGGACGACATTTATGTTTCACCTTCGCAGATCCGTCGATTCAACCTTAGAACCGGCGATACCGTTTCCGGACAGATTCGTCAACCCAAAGAGACCGAGCGGTATTTTGCGCTGCTAAAAGTCGAGGCCGTCAATTACGAAGACCCAGAAGTGGCGCGGGACAAAATTCTCTTCGACAATCTCACCCCTCTTTACCCCAACCGAAAAATGAATATCGAAGGTACTGCGGACAATTATTCCACGCGCATCATGGACCTGATGATTCCCATCGGTTTCGGTCAACGGGGACTCATCGTTTCTCCGCCGCGTTCGGGCAAGACAATGCTCCTTCAAAGCATCGCCAACAGCATTATCGGCAGTCACAAGGATGTCATTCCCTTCGTGCTGCTTATCGATGAACGGCCCGAAGAAGTTACCGACATGGAACGATCGGTCAATGCCGAGGTCATCAGCTCCACCTTCGACGAACCTGCGGAGCGCCACGTTCAGGTGGCGGAAATGGTCATTGAAAAAGCCAAGCGGCTGGTCGAACATAAAAAAGATGTGGTGATACTTCTCGACAGTGTCACCCGTCTAGCCCGCGCTTATAATGCAGTGATGCCTCCTAGCGGAAAAATTCTATCCGGCGGCGTAGACTCCAACGCGCTTCAGCGTCCCAAACGGTTTTTCGGTGCTGCGCGTAACATCGAAGAAGGCGGCAGTCTCACCATTATCGCCACGGCCCTTATCGACACCGGCAGCCGAATGGATGAAGTCATTTTCGAAGAGTTCAAGGGAACCGGCAATATGGAAATTCAACTCGATAGAAGGCTTGCCGACAAGCGGGTATTCCCGGCGATAGACATCAAGAAATCCGGCACCCGAAAAGAAGAACTGCTGCTGGACGAAGAGACATTGAACCGGGTCTGGATTCTGCGAAAACTGCTGTCTTCCTTGAATCCCGTAGACAGCCTTGAATTTTTACTTGAAAAAATGAGCGGAACAAAGAATAATAAAGACTTTTTAAATTCCATGAATGCTTGATTCTGAAGGAACAAAACACCAACAACCAAGACAGGGAGTTCACCAGAGCAATGAAAGCAACGATTCATCCATCTTATTCAGAAACGGTCATCAAATGCGCCTGTGGCAGCAACTTTGTGGTTGGCTCTACAAAGCCTGAAATACAAGTGGAAATTTGTTCAAAATGCCACCCGTTTTTTACCGGAAAACAAAAACTGGTAGATACAGCCGGCCGCATCGAACGATTCCGCAAAAAATACGAGAAATTTCAAAAATAAAGGCTGATGGCTGCCGGCTGACAGCTTGAATTCAGGGGACGAACCAGTCCCCCTGATTTTTTTAGCTCTTGCCCCTTTGCCTGACATGATATGTTCGACAAACTAAAAGGTGTAGAAAAACGATTTCTGGAGGTCGAAAAGCTTTTAACAGACCCGAAAACCGTTCAGAACAGAGAACTCTACCAGAAATATGTCCGGGAGCATGCAGACCTGAACAAGGTGGTTGCAGCTTACCGCGAATACAAGCGAATCCTCGGCGATCTCGACAACAGCCATGAGATGTTGAAAGACAGTGATCCGGACATCAAGGAAATGGCCCGTGAAGAAATCGAGAAATTAAACCGCGATAAAGAACTGCTTGATCTGCAGATCAAACGATTGCTTGTTCCCAAAAATCCCAATGACGACAAAAACATCATCCTGGAAATCCGTGCCGGCACCGGCGGTGAAGAAGCTGGTCTGTTTGCCGGTGATCTGTTTCGGATGTATTGCCGATATGCCGAAAAACGCCACTGGAAAGTTGAGGTGATGACCCAGCACACATCAGGCGTGGGGGGGCTCAAAGAAATCGTCGCCATGATTCACGGCATCGGTGCATACAGCGCGTTCAAATATGAAAGCGGCACCCACCGCGTACAGCGGGTTCCCACCACGGAGGCGCAGGGGCGCATCCATACCTCGGCGGTTACCGTCGCCGTGCTTCCGGAAGCCGAGGAAGTCGAAGTCAACATCGATCCCACGGAAATCAAGTTCGACGTATTTCGATCTTCCGGCCCCGGCGGACAGTCGGTCAATACAACCGATTCTGCGGTCAGGGTTACCCACCTGGCAACCGGCCTGGTGGTCACCTGCCAGGATGAAAAATCCCAATGGAAAAACAAAGCCAAAGCCCTGACCGTTCTAAGAGCCAGACTTCTGGATAAAATGACCAGCGAACAGGACGAAAAACGCTCTCTGGATCGCAAAAGCCAGGTAGGCACCGGGGATCGCAGCGGCAGAATCCGTACCTACAATTTTCCGCAGGGCCGCATGACGGATCATCGCATCGGTCTGACACTGTATAAACTGGAAGCCGTACTTCAGGGCGACATCGATGAAATCATCGACCAGCTTACCGCATATTATCAGGCTCAGGCCCTACAAAATGCAAACGCCACCCAGCCCTCGGGATACTGAGTGGACCATCCTGAATCTGCTCAAGTGGGCGACAGGATATTTCACTTCTCACGGTATCGACAGCCCTCGGGCAACCGCCGAAATCCTGCTTGCCTTCCTTTTGAAGCTCAAACGGATTGATTTATATCTCAGATTCGACCAGCCCCTGCAGAAAAATGAACTCGCCGAATTCAAGTTCCTGATCAAACGGCGGGTCAACCGAGAACCGGTGGCCTATATCACCGGCAAAAAGGAATTCTGGTCTCTGGAGTTCGAGGTCAACCCGTACGTCCTCATTCCCCGACCGGATACCGAAACCCTGGTTGAGACGGCCTTGAACTGCCTCCTGCCAGCAGATATTTCATCTGATCCGGCAGGATTGATACTGGAGCTGGGCACCGGGTCCGGCGCCATTGTTCTGGCCCTGGCATCCGAAAGGCCGGCATACCGCTTTATTGCAACGGATGTCTCCCTGAAAGCCCTTGATACCGCCAGAGCCAATGCCGGACGCCATCACCTGGAATCCGCCGTTCAGTTTGTCGCCGGAAATTGGCTCGATCCGTTTTCACCCGAAAAGCCTGTTTTCGACATGATCGTGTCCAATCCGCCTTATATCCCATCCGGAAACATTCCCGACCTTCAGCCTGAGGTTAACCGATTTGAACCCCTATTGGCTCTGGACGGCCGGTCTGACGGTCTTGGCGCCATCCGGAATATCCTTTTTTCAGCCCATCCCCTGCTCAAACTCCAGGGGGTCCTCCTGCTCGAAATGGGATTCGATCAAAAATCCGCTGTCGCCGATCTGATCCAGAACTGCGGGCATTATCCGCGTTTTCATTTTCACAAAGATTATGCCGGTCACGATCGCGTTGTCGTCGTCCACAAAACATAACGGCAGGCCTATCACTCAGATATCGCCGCATATCATCTTTTATTTCACCGCAAAGGCGCAAAGAACGTTATTTTATTTATTTCGTGTATTTCATGGTTGAATTAGTTTTTTCATTGTATAAACAGAAATAATTTGATACAAAAAAAAGATTTTAAAATAATTCGCACGCTCTCTGACCGTATTTGCGGTGCTTTCAAGGAAAGTGAAAATCCGGGCTGAGGAGAGCGGTGGCAAAACCGAAAAAGGAGAAACGAAATGGCTTATGTTACAATGAAAGAACTGCTTGAAGCCGGAGTCCATTTTGGTCATCAGACCAAACGCTGGAATCCGAAGATGAAACCCTTTATCTTTGGCGCCAGAAACGGCATTTATATCATCGATCTGCAGAAAACCGTCCGCATGTTCAGAGATGTTTATGATTTTGTAGTGGACACAGTCGCCAACGGCAAATCCGTCCTGTTCGTCGGCACCAAGAAACAGGCCAAGGAAACCATTTACGAAGAAGCCAACCGATGCGAAATGTATTATATCCACAATCGGTGGCTGGGCGGCATGCTTACCAATTTTCAGACGATCAAAAAAAGCATCGACCGTCTGAATACCCTGAATACCATTGAAACAGACGGGTCCATCAATCTCTATCCAAAAAAAGAGCGTCAGCAACTGGGAAAAGAGCGCCTGAAGCTGGACAGCATACTGGGTGGTATCCGCACCATGAACCGGCTGCCCGGAGCGATCTTTATCGTGGATTCCAAAAATGAAGCCATTGCCGTCCGCGAAGGGCGAAGACTTCGCATCCCCATTATCGCCATTGCCGATACCAACTGCGATCCAGACGAAATCGACTACCTGATTCCGGGTAACGATGACGCCATTCGATCTATACGGCTGCTCACTTCCAAGATTGCGGATGCCTGCCTGGAAGGCAGACAGCGTTATGCCGAGAAAAAACAGGCTGATTCAGACAAAGCCAGTGACGAATCCGAGATGAGCGCTGCCGGATCGGATATGAAAACCGGTGAACGCAAAGTGATTTCAGATGGCGGAGACGGTCCGGTCATTGAAATTATCAAACGGGCGTCATCCAAATATGACGCCATCGGTGATGATGACGACAGCGACGTGTGATCCCGTTTTGATGGAAATTGAAAAATAATACCTTTTATTAGCGATTCAGCCAGTTATTTCATGCTGTGTTCTTGACGGCGCCCTGGAAGAAGGGGGATAGAACCCATTTTTCCAGGCTATTCCCGCCATCCTGAATACATCATGGAGTGATGTGGTAAGGAGAAAAAGCACCATGATCACCATTAGTGCATCAACTGTTAAAGAACTGCGAGACAAAACCGGCGCCGGAATGATGGATTGCAAGGAAGCCTTGAAAGAAAGCGATGGCGATATCAGCAAGGCTGTTGATTTTCTTAGAAAAAAAGGACTGGCCACGGCAGCTAAAAGAGCCGGTAGGGCCATGTCTGAGGGAACCATTCAAACCTACATTCATACCGGCGGCAAACTTGCCGTCATGGTTGAAGTCAACTGCGAGACCGATTTCGTCGCCAAAAACGAGGATTTCGTTCAGTTTGCCAGAAATATCGCCATGCACATTGCCGCCACCAATCCGGTTTCCATTTCTCAGCAGGATGTTCCCAAGGAAGTGGTCGATAAGGAAATGGAGATTTACCGTGACCAGATTCGCGCCATGGGAAAACCAGAGCAAATGATCGATAAAATCGCCGAAGGCAAGCTGAGCAAATTCTATAAAGAAAACTGTCTGCTCAACCAGGCATATGTCCGGGACCCCAATGTCACCATTTCTGATCTGATTAACGCGCAGATCGCCAAAATCGGCGAAAACATCACCATCAAACGTTTTGTCAGATTCCAGGTAGGAGAATGACTCCTTGAAACAACCGCAATACAAACGCATCCTGCTGAAACTCAGCGGTGAAGCCCTCATGGGAAACCAGGGATTCGGCATCGATCCGGATATGATCAAATACATGGCGGATGAAATCCGTTCTGTCATCGACATCGGCGTACAGATTGCGATTGTGGTCGGTGGCGGAAATATCTTTCGGGGAATTGCCGCCAGCTCTTTTGGCATGGACCGAACCTCCGCCGACCATATGGGCATGCTGGCCACCGTCATCAACAGCATCGCCCTTCAGGATGCCCTGGAACGAAAAGGTGTTCAGACAAGGGTCCAGACCGCTATCTCCATGCATGAGGTCGCCGAGCCGTTCATCGTTCGCAGAGCGGTACGCCACCTTGAAAAAGGGCGGGCTGTCATTTTTGCAGCCGGCACCGGAAGCCCGTATTTTACCACAGATACCGCTGCCGCCCTGAGGGCGCAAGAGATTCACGCTGAAATTCTCCTGAAGGCCACCAAGGTCGACGGCATCTACGATGCAGATCCGGCATCGAACAAGGATGCCAGATTTATTAAAAGAATCAGCTATATGGAGGTACTGGAACGACAACTGAAAGTCATGGATATGACCGCGATCTCCCTGGCGATGGACAACCAGTTGCCTCTGGCCGTATTCAATCTCCACAGCCCGGGAAACATCCGTAAAGTTATCTGCGGAGAAGATGTGGGTACCCGGATCTGTAACTGAATCCCGAATTCCAGAACCGATCAACCATCAAATGTGTTTTTGTTATCTGACGCCTGACTTCTGTTTTTTTCGACTCCTGACAAAAAGGTGAACCCCATGATTGAATCCATTTATCAAGAAACCAAAGAAACAATGAACAAATCACTGGCTGATTTGAAAAACGATTTCAAGCGGGTTCGAACCGGCCGTGCATCGCTGTCCATTTTGGACGGCATCCGGGTGGATTATTACGGCACGCTGACCCAGCTCAGCCAGATGGCATCCCTCTCGGTTCCGGAAAGCCGACTCATCACGATTCAACCTTGGGATGTTTCGGTGATCAAGGAAATCGAAAAAGCCATTTTGAAATCAGATCTGGGGCTGACGCCATCCAATGACGGCAAGGTGATCCGAATCGCTATCCCTCCCCTGACTGCCGACCGGCGGAAAAGTCTGGTGAAAATCATCCATAAAATGAGCGAAGAACACAAAGTGGCCATCCGCAACATCCGCCGCGATTCCAATGAATTGATCAAAGGATTGAAAAAAGATGGTGAAGTCTCTGAAGACGATTCATTCAAAGGCCAGGATCGCATCCAGAAAATCACCGACGATTATATTAAAATGGTAGATGACATCTACAGCGAAAAAGAGAAAGAAATCCTTGAATTCTAAACAAGCACCGATCGAGGAAGCCATCCTGGAAAAAGGGATCGACTTACACCAACTTCCTGTCCATGTGGCCATCATTATGGACGGCAACGGCCGGTGGGCCAAACAGCGCCTCCTCAATCGGATCAACGGACATGAAAAAGGGGCGGAGACGGTTCGATCCATTGTCACCACCAGCCGGGAACTCGGCATACCGACCTTGACCTTATATGCTTTTTCCACGGAAAACTGGCAGAGATCGACCCTTGAAGTGTCCGCCCTGATGTCGCTCCTGAAAAAATTTCTCGAGTCGGAAAAACCCGTCATGATGGAAAACGGCATCCGGCTGAATGCCATCGGACAACTGGAGCGCCTCCCCCATGACGTACGGAATGTGCTGTATCAGACCATTGCAGCCACCCGGAACAATCCGGGCATGGTGTTGAATCTGGCACTCAGTTACGGAGGACGGGCGGAGATCGTTCGAATGACCCGAATTCTTGCGGAAAAAGCCGCAGCCGGCAGCCTGGATCCCCAATCCATCACTGAAGAAACCGTTTCCGCCCATTTATATACGCACAATCTGCCAGATCCGGACTTGCTGATTCGAACCAGCGGGGAAATGCGGATCAGCAATTTTCTTCTCTGGCAGATCGCCTATTCAGAGCTTCATATCACCCGAACCCTATGGCCCGATTTTTCACGGGATGAATATCTGGATATTCTGAAAGACTATCAGCAGCGCGACCGCCGGTTCGGAAATGCATGACCCTTTCATCTCATGTTAAACGCTGGATAACCGGCCTGTCTGCGCTTCCGGTCCTGATTATCTGGCTTGGCTGGGGCAGCCCTCCGATGTTTGCCCTGCTGATCGCTCTGGTCTGCCTGCTTTCCATGCGGGAATACTTTCAAATGGCCCTCAACAAAAATGCCGGCGGTATTTACCCGCCACTGACCCTGTTGGGATATGCCGTGGGGCTGTCCATCATCTGGGCCGCCTATTCCAATTCTCCATCTTTTGTTCTGGCAATCATCACCCTCAATTTTCTGTTATGCGGTTTTTTTTTGCTACCCCGATACAAAACCGATCCTTCCATCGTCGATGCGGTTGCCATGCAGGTTCAGGGGATGGTGTACATTCCGGTTCTGATTGCCGGTTTAATCCGCATCCGGAACACGGAGGCCGGAATTCTGTGGATATTTTTTCTTCTGGCGATCGTGTTTGCAGGAGATATCGGGGCCTATTATGCGGGTTCCTATCTGGGCCGCCACAAACTCTGTCCGTCGGTCAGCCCCAATAAAA
>CAJBLH010000211.1 GCA_903953895.1 uncultured Desulfobacteraceae bacterium
ACAGAGGCCCATTTAATCCGATAATTCATTCCCGCTTGTCAACCTATTTTGGAAATTTTCTGCTGTTCCTTACTCTAATAAACTGGGAGCCCACAATAATGAACAAACTTGAATTGATATCAATATTGAGACAACAGGCAGACCTATCCAAACAAGACGCAGTAGCCGTAATAGAACTCTTTTTTGACAGGATGGCGAGTGCCCTTGCCCGTGGAGACCGGGTTGAGATCCGCGGATTGTGCAGTTTCTATGTGAAGACCTACAAGGATTATATCGGAAGAAATCCGAAGACTGGGGAGAAGGTGAAAATCGCCCCGAAGAAGCTCCCCTTTTTCAAGGCTGGCAAGGAATTGAAGGAAAGAGTGGATATTTCGAACCCAGACAAGAATTGGATCGTCTATCTGGTCCGGTGCGCTGACCAATCCCTGTATTGTGGGATCACCAATAATCTGGAGAAGCGACTGGAGGCCCACAATCTTGGGAAAGGGGCCAAGTACACTAGGTACCGCATCCCTGTCGAGCTTTTGGGAACCAGCGCTGAAATGACCAAAAGTGAAGCACTCAAACTCGAGCTGCGAATTAAAAGGATGCCGGCAGACAGGAAGCGCGTTGAGATTGGAATGACGGGATGATTGTCCCCCAGCCGTTGGCTTTCCTTGTGTCTTTTTCTGTTTTGGCATAATTTTCTCCACTAAACCATATGGCATTTGGATATAAACTGGGCTTTTCATACCTGATAAATGACCCGACCGGATCAACCTTGAGGGGAAATCGTTCAGTAAATCAATCAATCTGGGATTTTCTGGAAATTCGGCGCATCTGCTTATCGCATTGTCCATTTTGGGGACCACTTCACTTTTGACCAGATCAGTTTTCAAGGACAAACAAACTGGACAGACCGCTGCCTTGCCGCCAAACGGTACTCTGTCCCAGTTTCGGTATTTTATGCAGTATAGTCGGTTCCCACTGATTTACAAAATAAGATTGACAAGTTATCTTGAAATGTCATACAGAAACCCGGTGTCAATAAATTGAATTCACCAATTGATGATTTAACCCAATGAACATGTCGAAGCACAACCAATTGTACTTTTTCAGCCTCAACAAGGGATTTCTTTTGCTCCTAAATATGTAATACTCTGATGAATCGCCCGGCAAAGCCGGGGGTTGACCTAAAGTTATAATTAACATGCCACAAGGAGGAGGATATGGCGAAGATTTCACGGCCGAACAGGCCATTGGCAGATGTGAACGTAATTCCTCAAAAGGATGGATCGAACGAAATCGTGGCTTGCTTCATGCCAGATGTTGACGTGCTTGTTGGTGAAGGTGAATCTAAAGCTGTATTAGCATTAGATGCATCGGTGTCTTTGAAGAAAATGTACGGTTTCGGAGGTCCTTTTGGAGGAGACCCAAATTATGTGGAAGCTGTATCCAGAAAATTGGGTGCCATCCTTACTTCTGTTACAAGGTCTGGAAAAGTATCAGCGATTTACTGGGCAGTTAGTCCAGATGGCAGCAAAATTGAGGAGATCGGCGAGTTCGATGAAACCACCTGGGGTAATGCTTCCATCGGGGGGCCGAAGAAGGAAAAATGGGGACGTGGGACGAAGCTCCTGCCCGCTATTAAATTTTGTGTTGAGACCGTGGCGAAGGGGTCAGATTGGACAATGGGAGTCATTATCACAGATGGCATTATTGAGGATGAACAAGACAGCGTCGACTATTGTCTGAAGATCGGCAAAGAAATGGTTGCCGGAAAGCTCAAGCCAGTTAAACTTGTGCTGATAGGAATCGGGGAGGAAGTCGATGAAGGGCAACTTGAGCGTTTTGATGACATGTTTGAAGGTACGGGTATTGATTATGATCTCTGGGCCCACGGCATGGTGGCATCCATGCGGGATGAGGCGGACATTTTAGGAGTCCTCTATGGCGAGCTGACGACCGAAGATACCATCATAGCTCCTACCGGCAGGGTCGAAAACAGCGCCGGCGTTCAATTAGCATCATGGTCCGATGGCATGCCTGGCAAGTTCCGATTCATCTTGCCCAAGGGTGATACTCAGTTTGTGATTCGAACCCCGTCGCAAGACGTGACGCAGGACATAACCTAATGCCACAACGAGGCTTTCAATTTATCCTCCTCCAGAGTGAATCGTTGTTATTTAGGAAATCCCTCGGTAGTCTAATGTGTCAAGTTACGGGGTTGTTCTGCAGCGCCAGCCCGAATGAAGGGGGTGTGTGTTCTAAGAGGATCGTGAACTGGTGTTTATAACTTTAAACCTATTACATGGAAGGCGTATTGTTAATGTCTATATATGATCGTTTCTTCAGTCAAAAGAAGTCATCCATAGATCAAGATTTCGCCATTCATAGTAAAATGACTGCTAAGGAATTTGGCAAAATTAATGTTCGCAACACGGGAAAAGAATATCAGATTCAGCTTACGATTCTTATGGAACCTCAAGGAAAGGAGGCGGAAGGCTGGCAGACTGGTGTTGCATTAGACGCGAGCGCTTCAATGAAAGGGTGGTTTGGACGAATGCTTCAAGGTAAGGTCCCCCCTGATGTGATTAAAGAATACGAGAAAAAGGGATGGGTCCAAACCCGCGTTGAAGATGGGAGGAAGGTTAAATCCTTCCAGAAAGATGCATATGACGACGCCATAGCCAGAAACATTCTGACTTTTACGAGCAATATCGTAGAACCTCTTGCCCGGGATTTTATCGCGTATTTGGCAGACGAATTGGATGCTGATGGCGGAACAACTGTCATTTATTGGGCATGTGGCGATGGAACGGCGATTGAGTTTATAGGGGATTTTACTGGGACTCAATGCCGAGCCCTCGACATAAAAGGGCCGCAAACAGTTTCATTTGGATCTGGAACAACGCTCACTCCAGCTATCAAGTATTTCGTTGACCGTTTTGTGGATGCGGGACGCGGAATGTATGTATTTATTACAGATGGTAAGCTCGATGATTTGGAAAATGTAAAGAACTTCACAACCCAGCTTGCCAAGGGAATTGCAAACAATAGTCGAAATCCGGTCAAATGCGTTCTCATCGGTGTGGGCAATGAAATTGATGAACACCAAATGGAAGAACTTGATGATTTGGATACAGGAACTGATGTGGATATATGGGATCACAAAATTGCGAGTGATATGAGGGCACTGGTTGAGATTTTTGCTGAAGTGGTCACCGAAAACCAGTTCGTGGCCTCTACTGGCATTATCTATGATGCTACTGGAAACATAATCAAAAAATACACTGACGGTCTTCCAGCCAAAATTGCCTTTTCAATGCCGTCCACTTCGCAATGGTTTGAATTGGAAGTCCAAGGTCAGAGAATTCGTCAGACAATCTCTCAACCATAGGAGGAGAAATCTACATGGCTAAACAACATGATACTTATGAAATGCTTGACACTTCGCCGGATAAACCTTCTCATGGAATGCTGATTGGCTTGGTGGTACTGGCCATTGTCTTTGCAGGTGCATTGGCAGCCTATTTCATGATTGATCGTGATCCTGCAAAGAGTCTTGCTGATGCGAAGCAATCATTGGTTAAGACTGAGCCTTCCGCCGCATCCCCTCCGGTAAATGTAGCGAGTAGTGTTGCGCCAACAGTAGTAGATCAGAGCTTGCCCGCAAATGAAGTCCCAAAGTCATCGGATGAAATGAAAACCGATGTATCTGCAACTGCTGCGACTGAACCTGCTAAAGAGATCAGCCGTCCAATTGAAGAAAAACCGATTCAGACTCAGGTTCAGCAGAGTGCGGCTACAGTGGACAATAAACCTATAACACCCTTATCTGCGGAGCAGGTTACAGAGGCAGTTCATTTCCCATTTAATAAGGATGACCCTTTTCCATCAGAAGTCGATAAGCTTCATGCCTTCTGCATCGGTATAAGAAACAAATCTGGAATCATCACAGTTGAAGGGTATTCCGATGGGATAGGTTATGACAGCTATAATCAAGAACTTTCAGATAGACGGGCGAAAAATGTAGCAGCGATGATTCAAAAAATTGATACAATCGATCAGTGTAAGTTCACTGTTCGAGGAATGGGCAAAACAAACCCCATTGGTAGCAACTCAACAAAAGAGGGACGTGCGTCAAATCGTCGTGCTGTGATCTCTTTTGTAGCTGAAAGATAGTCTACATAGGAGGGAGGATTATGGCATTCTGGAATAAGATTTTTGGCCAGGACAAAACGGCAGAAGTAGACGATGGCAGAAGTCACCAATTACCCAGTACGATTGTTGCGAAGGAATTCGGAGAAGTAAACGTCTGCAAGCGCGGAGGTTCATTTGAGATATTGTTTACCATCCTGATGGAGCCTACCGGTACAGCCGCAGAAGGTTGGCAAACCGGGGTGGCCATCGATGCTAGTGGATCTATGCAGGGCAATTTCGGTCAAGCATTAGTAGATGGTCCCAAGCGGGAAATTCCTACGAGCCTATTGGAACAGTATCAACGTGAAGGCTCCCTTACTCTAATTGAACACCAGGGTGAGACTATCCCAATTTTAAACCGAATAGCAAAGGCTGATCTAGTTGAAAAAGGTTACTTCTCCTGGTCAAAGAATGAGATAGAGCCTCTTGCCCGCAAAGTGACCGCCTATCTTGCTTCCAATCTGGATGCGGATGGAGGAACAACGGTCATTTATTGGGCGTGTGGCGACGGCAGCGAAATCGAGGTCGTTGGTGATCTCACTTCCGATGACTGCGAACTGGCTCCTTTTAAAGGTCCAAAAGGCATTGATTTCGGTTCGGGCACGGTACTCACTCCGGCAGTGAAATATTTTGCCGAGCGATTCGAAGATGCAAAGAACGGAATGTACATTTTCATCACGGATGGAGAGCTTCACGATCTGGAAGATGTTAAGAAATACACCATACAGCTTTGCAAAGACATTCAACGGGAAAAGAGAAATCCATTGAAGTGTGTTCTGATCGGAATCGGAGATGACATTAACGAAGACCAAATGGAAGAACTTGATGATCTGGATTCCGGAACGAGCGTTGACATTTGGGACCACAAGATAGCAAGGGACATCCGCTCTCTTGTTGAGATTTTCGCAGAAGTTGTCAGCGAGCATCAAATAGTGGCTCCCAACGCTCGCATATATGACAGCTCAGGGCAGCTTGTTAAGAATTTCACCGATGGACTGCCGCCGAAGGTGTCCTTCACTATGCCGGTGGGTTTGGAATGGTTCGAACTTGAAGTGGCCGGTCAGCGTATCCGGCAATCTGTGATTGCGCCGAAATAAGTGAACGCAACTATACTGGATTTTTATCCAAACATCGGTTGACACAAATTGACTAAAAATAAAGGAGACAAATATGGGAACGAAATTTAATAAATGTCCAAATTGCGGTAGGACCTTAGCTGGCCCAATATCAAATCAGTTCTATATCTATGAATGTAAGAAGTGTGCCACACATTATTGTAGTGATTGTGGACGTGATAGATGTCCCAACTGTGCTTCAAAAGATAAGAGGGATGCAGGATATGTAAAAGGGTAAAGCAGTCGTCAGACGGGATTGAGCCAATCAAAGGATGCATTACATAACAACATGAGTACTACATTGAATTGATTATGTTGTTGGGATGCGCCATTCTGACTCAAGTTAGAAGTTTTCATAACCAATGCCTCCTGATGTGCGGAGGTGTTATAAACGCTATTACAGTAATTTTCAAGTCCCCTACTAACATGCGAAAGTACTGAAAGGCTGAAGAAGACATTGATCTGGATTTAAGATCTATTTAGTTTGGCTTATAGAATAGCCAGTTCTCCCGATGGTTCGGTGAAATTTAACAATGTGGAGGTCACTTGGTAATGAATACACTTGGGCACCAAATCATGAACGAAAGGGGTTACGATTGTTCCAATATGAGACGGAATCATACTTGGGATAAGAGCCCGATTGTTGTGTTGGAAACTGGGGGAGAAAAATTGGTTTTCTTGGTAGGATTTGGGTCTTTTCCTTCTTGAAGGACTGGCAACTACCAATCGCAGATTACCGGATTACCTGTTTATTCTCTGTTCAGAATCCATAGCTGGTCCAGCCATGGAAAAGGATTCAAGGATAGGAGATACGGATTATGGCACAACTTTCAAGTTCAAAGGTTATTGAGCCCTTTGGGGAAATCAATGTTTGGAATCAACCAGATGGTTCAATACGGATCAAGGCGACCATTCTCATGACACCGTCCGTCGAAGGAGCACAGACTGGACTGGCTATTGACGGCTCAGCATCAATGAAAGCCATGTTTGGTGCGGGAGGAGCGGTTTCTTCGCTCTTTGCCCCGAGTACGCCCAATTTAGTTGAACCTGTTGCCAGAACACTGGCATCTTATTTGGCTAACTTCGATTCGGATGGACACACCACGGTCATTTACTGGGCTTGTGGACCCGGTGGGACTCAGATTGAGGAAATGGGAGATATCAATGCGGCCACAGCAGGTACCAAAATGTTCCCGCCTCCCAAACACTTTGGAACTGGAACCAAGCTGCTGCCTGCTGTAAAATATTTCACTGAAAGCAGGTTTCCAGATGTTCCTTGGTCAATTTTTGTATTCATAACCGACGGGTTTATAGAAGATCTGACGGATGTCCAAAGCTATTCTCTATCACTGGTCCAACAGATTGCAAGTGGGAAGAGGCACTTTGTCAAGTTAGTGCTCATTGGGGTCGGCCAGGAGGTAGATGAAGGACAAATGGAAGCCCTTGATGATCTGGAGTATGGTGGGCTAAAAGATCCCAACGGGCAAGAAATTGACCTGTGGGATCATAAATTGGCTGCAGGAATGCAGAAGATTGAGGAAATCTTTGCTGAGGCCGTATCCACAGACACTGTCCTTGCACCGTCGGCGGAGATCTTGGACAGTTTTGGTAATCCGGTGAAACCCACTGATCGGAATTCTTATAAAGACGGTTTACCTGCTTTATTGAGTTTTGTTGTCCCTGGGGGAACTACTGAATTCACCATGAAGCTGCCTAATGGTACTAAAATCGTGCAGACAATAGTTCTTTAATCGCCATACCGTATGAAGCCAGTAAATGCTGGGGACAGCAATATTGTCATTATAAACTGGCAGACGGATATTGTGGGTTATTCACTTTTTCAATCAGCGAAATTATCTGGATTGCAGAAACTCTGCATATTGGCATAACTATTTCTTAACAAAGGAGGATAAATATGGCTCACTGGATAAAGTTACTGAAAGCGGTCATTTTGGCAGATGGTACCATCGATGCATCTGAGACCAGTCTCTTAAAAAGCGAAATCTTCGCTGATGGCATTGTTGACCAGGAAGAGCTCGATTTTCTGGTTGATCTTCGAAACTCTGCAAAGTCAACAAGCCCAGAGTTTGACAGCTTCTTTTTTGAAGCCCTCAAAAGCAACATCTTGGAGGATGGCATCATTGATGCCGATGAAGCAAGAAAATTGAGAGAAATCATTTTCGCAGACGGTGTAGTTGACAGCGCAGAGAAAAGATTTTTACAGGATATCAAAAAGGAGGCAAAGGGGACATCTCCCGAGTTTGAAGCCTTATTGGCAGAATGTTTGAAGTGACGATATATGTAGCGGAAATAAACGGATAGATGTAACGATATAAGTATAATGCCTGATAAAACCAATTAAATAAGGAGAATGATTATGTCTATGGGGCGCCGATTGCCAGTTTATCTTTTGCTTGACACTTCCGGTTCCATGTCTGGAGAACCAATCGAAGCGGTTCGCCAGGGAATTAAAGCTCTATTAAGTGATCTGATGAGTGAGCCAACGGCCCGCGAGACAGTTTACCTTTCAGTCATAACATTTAGCAGTAGCGCGCAGCAGATTGTTCCTCTCACAGAACTAATGTCTTTTCAGGAACCTTCCCTCGATGCGAATGGAAGCACGGCATTTGGAGATGCACTTAAAGTGCTCGAACAGTGCATGGATAGAGAAGTAGTGAAAGCAACTTCTACTACTCAGAAAGGTGATTGGAAACCATTGGTTTTCATTATGACGGATGGACAGCCTACAGATAGCTGGGAGAGTGTGGCAGACCACATTAAACAGAAGAAACTTGGCAATGTCATTGCCTGTGCTGCAGGCCCTGGCGCTGATGAGAATATGCTGAAGAAGGTTACAGAATTAGTAGTGAAACTTAATAGTCTTCAGCCCGAAGCTCTAAAAGCTTTCTTTAAATGGGTGTCTGACTCCATTAAGACAACATCACAGAGTGTAGCACAGGTCGCCGCAGATACTCCGATTGGCTTACCAAAGCCGGATCCTAATAACATGATTATTGTTTTGTAGATTTATGTTTGTTTATAAAGGAGGCCTTCCGTTGGGGTTTGCACATCGTTATGTGCAACACGTTGACTTAATGAACCATTACGAAAGGCCTTCATTGCAATTAACCTTATGAGAAGCTGTTTTGTCAGAATATGATTTATTTTCATTTGCGGTAATTCGACAACCTTAGATTGTGGATGCAGGAGTACTCAGATGGGTTTTTCACCTGAACAATTAATTAGAATCATCCGTTGGAAGCTTGGTATTCCTGTCGACAAGGATTATCGGAACCTTCCTGAAAACTGGAAAGTACTTTCCAACTCTTCGATGTACAAGGACTTTGCATCAAACATCTCGAAGTGTATAGCCTATATACTTGAAATGGGTATAAGGGTTAGGCTCAGTCCAACATCGGTTACCGACGGAAGTGAAGAAGACATTTCATTCTTTAACTCGCTCTGGGCTTCTGTTGCGCAGTGGGTACTTGTCAACGAAACCAAGAGATCTCCGCGTGTTACGAGAAAAATTTATCGTGTCTTATTCAAAAGTCTGCCTGTTTCAAGTCATGGCGGGGGTCCAAGCGGCTTGGCAGTGTATAGTGGGACCTCAACAAAATCTCCTTTGCACTCTCCAGGCCGACCATCAAAAGAAGAATTGTTGAAAGCTATTCGTTGGAAGCTTGGTATTCCGGTGGAGAAAGACAATGAACGCTCACAGACATTCTGGTCAAGGTTTGCTATTGATCCCTCCTGTACTGACATAGTTTATAAAGTTGCGCAGTCGATAGCTGAAATGTTGGAGGAAGTAATAATTTACAGATTGGAATTGCTTGCTGATCACTCGGATCTACTTGCGGACCTTGCTGCTAATAGCGAAGGTATGGAACACCTGGATTCACTATGGGAATGTTTTGTTCAATGGCTACATGCTGACGAGGCCAGGAGATCACCGCGTGTCAATGGCGAGATAACAAGGGCCGTAACAAGAAAAACCCCTTCAGCGGATCCGACTTCGTCTCAACAAGTATCGAGAGTAGCCACTGAAATGTATAACGCAGCATCGAAGTACGCATCGAATCTGCAAGACAAGTTTCTTTCGCCGAAAGACGAAAGAAGCAGTGGTCAGATGGCATCTACCATTTCAAAGCATGGTGCAGCCACAATAACACCTTTGAAAAGCTATCAAAAGGCACATGAGCTCCCAGGTTTGTCCAATGCGCCCGACAGCTCGCATCAACCCAGGAGAATTGATGTTACATCAGCTACCAAGGAAATCCCTGATATAAGAGCAACTATGGGCGAGGGCCGGCAAGGTAGAGGGGAAACATCATCAATTGAGACAGAAACTCCTGCACCGATTATCCCTTCCGCCCCACAGACTGTGAAAACCGAGGCAATTCCTCCTGTTTCGGCAGAATGGAGGTATTTACCAGTTCCTGAAGGGCCTGATAAACATCCCGAATTCGACGCCAGGGCAATGGACTCAATAGAAGGTTTCAAGCTCATTGGTGCTCGAGCTCGTGGGAAAAAGCACAAACATGATGGGACGAATTGTGATGATTGGTTCCAATTCTGTTCGGTCGGTGATTGGACAATCATTGCAGTATCAGACGGTGCAGGTTCAAAGAAGTTTTCGCGTGTAGGCGCCAGGGCCGCATGTGAGACTGCGGTTGCTCAGCTTGCTTTACAGCTCGAAAACCATAAGATTAACTTTCGCGATAGTTGGACTGCAGATACCCTCAGACGGGACGAAGCAACTGGGATATTTGCCGAAGCTGATTTAGATGTTGTTCAAAAAGCGTTACATAATTCCATGCAAAAAGCCTACGAGGCGGTCGAAAGGGCAACGGCTGAACGCCAGAACAGTTTAGATCATTTTCAAGTTTTAGGCAGACGTGTAGAAGTCAGGGATCTTTCAGCAACCCTGCTCCTATCAGTCCACACAAACGTCCCAATACAGAATGGAGTTACCAGTCTTGTTTTCAGTTGTTCAATAGGAGATGGCATGATTGCCGTAATCGACAAGAACGGCGTATCCCGTTTACTCATGACTCCTGACAGTGGACAGTTTTCGGGGGAGGTAACATTTTTGACCAAGAAAGAAGTTCAACCCGATCGACTACTTAACCGTACATTCGTATTCCTTGGCGCTATTCGTGCTCTGATGCTTATGACCGATGGTGTGGCTGACGATTACTTTCCTAATGATCCCGGTATGTCTCGGCTATATGGAGACATGGTTCTAAATCAGGTAATTACGTTAGGAGGTATCCTTGATTCTGACATTGCTGCCGCACTGCAGAAAACAATGCTTTATGGTCAGAATGAGGTGGCAAAAGCCGAGTTTCACTCCATCGTCGAGACATTAACGAACAAAGATCCTGCTAAGGTTCGAGTCCGTTCCACAACCTCATACTCCGAAAAATTGGATGTGCCCCTATCGGACGTGATAGCCTCTCCAGCACTGCTGATTGCAGGGAGCCAGGGGGAGCCCATGTGCGATGAAACTCTTCCTGAAGAAAAGCTACGTGTATGGCTTGACTCCTATCATATAAGAGGATCATTCGATGATCGAACCATGGTAGTTCTATATCGAGAGGTGTTGCCATGAACACGGAAAAAGCCACTCTTAAAGATGGCCGCACGATTGAATTTGTGCATGACCAACCACGCAGCGGAACAATGAAGGAGGTCTATTTCACTCCGGATCGCAAATCTGTCGTTTGCTTTTATAAAGACCCTTGTGCTGGTTCTGATGCTAACCGATTACAGCGATTGCAGATGATATTAGGTGCCTATAATCCTACATTACCCCAGAGCCATGGAGGTGCAGCACAAAACGATATCGAAGCAGACTATTACCGAAAACTCTTCTGCTGGCCGACTGGTATCGTCGTGCAACCTCGTTTTGGGTTGGTAACCCCTGCATATCCAAGCAACTTCTTTTTCCCCACCGGTCCTGTATGGTTAAAAGGAGAAGAGAAAAATGGAATGTGGTTTATTGGTCCGAAGAACAGGAAATGGTTTGAAAAGAATCAGCCATCTGAATTGGGAAGCTTGATTCAACACTTTAGCTTGTGTCTTCAAATAGCTAGAGCTGTCGCCCGATTGCATAATGCAGGGCTTGCACATTCAGACCTCAGTCATAACAATGTTCTGATAGATCCATCAAAGGGAATGAGTATCATTATTGATATTGACTCTCTGGTTGTAGAAGGACTGTTCCCACCAGACGTATTAGGAACGAAAGGATATATTGCGCCAGAGGTACTGTCAACAATCCAGCTTGATCTTAAAGACCCTAAACGGAAAAACCCAAATGCGAGGACGGATCAACATGCCCTGGCAGCTTTTTTTTACTGGTATCTCTTGGGACGACATCCTTTGGACGGGAGGAGAATCCCCCCAGGTAACACAGCTGAAGAACAGGATCTGCTCGCTTTCGGCTCACAAGCCATTTTCTGTGAACATCCTAGTGATTCATCAAATAGACCGGAAGAAAAGCAATATGTACCTTGCTCTGCATTGGGACCCTTATTATACGATCTTTTCATCCGGGCTTTTGTAAAGAGTCTTCATTCGCCGAGCGATCGTCCTACTGCTTTGGAATGGGTTCGGGGATTTGTTAAGACTTGGGATCTTCTGATTCCATGCTCCAATAGCTCTTGTTTGCACAAATGGTTCGTTTTTCACAACTCTACTGACATAAGATGCCCATTTTGTGGTACCCGATTTAAAGGTACTATACCATTTCTGAAACTTCGTGCGGAAAGTCGTCCAGGCCAGTGGGCAATGGATGGCCAATTGGCTGTGTACAACCAACTTCCAATTTTTAAGTGGCACATATATTCCAGAGTTTTCCCAAGCCCTGAAACAGATCGAACGCGCCAAGCATATTGTGTGTTTCATGAGGGGAAATGGTTTTTGGTTAATGAGAAGCTAACTTCACTCACCTCCCCGGGAGGCAACAGAGTTCCACCAGGCCAAGCTGTGGAATTGAAGGATGGTGCGCAAATAAGGTTTTCTCAAGAGCATAATGGTCGGATTGCGGAAGTACAGATGATCAGGTCGTAGAAGCGAGATACATTTTACTCACTGTAATAGGCATACAGAAGAGTTCATATATTAAGATGGAGCCTGAGAAATGATTCAAGAATGGACTGTGAAGTTCATACGCCTATATCAAAAAGTTGCACCCAGCAGAATTAGGGATTCGTGTCGTTTCACACCAAGTTGTTCTGAGTACATGGTTCTATCAATACGCCGACATGGTATTCTTATAGGTGTACTGAAAGGTTTCCTTAGGATATTTCGCTGTAGAGTGCCATACGGTGGGGTCGACTACCCTTAGTTCTCGGTGAATTAAGTCGTTATTTTGTCTTCTGGAGATATTTAAGGTTGTCAATATGGGATTTGTTGACCGTTTAAAATCAAAATTTCGCCGCGATTCCTCTGATGAGAGTCAAAATGTTTCAGACTCCAGCATTATGGACCCGTCAAATGGGCAAGAGGAAGGAAGCTTCCAGGATGATCTGGATGCACTTCAAGAAGGAGCGACGCTGCAACTAATCCCTCGTGAATTTCCAGGCCCTGTTATAATCAATAAGCGCTTAATCCTGGATGGCCAGGGAGCAACCATCTGGTCGCTTAGTGGGCCGGTCGTTTCAATACAATCTGATGGAGTGGTCTTGCGCAATGTCAGAATTGAGGTGACTGGAGAAAATGGAACAGGAACGGCTGAGGAGAAATGTGCACTTCAGATTGAACCGGGGAGAGGTGTCCTTCTTGAAAAGGATGTTGAGGTCCGTGGAACAGTTATAGGACTTCAGCAAGAGGAAGGTGAGTGGAAGTATCCGCATTCATTGTATATTGGCCATCTTACTTTTGGCATAAATTATGAGTTTATTATGAGGATAGTGGTCCCAGTTCCCTGTCAAATTACTTCGAACATTTCTGGTCTGGATATAAAGCCCAGAAGTCTTTTGTCAGGCGCTAATGAAATTCATATCTTTATAGAACACCTTCCACAGGACACTCTGTTATACGGAGATCTTTCTATAAATACGACATATCTAAAACGGCGTATTACATTTAATGCTCATATTCTATCCAAGTTGAGTGCGCAAACGACATCTATTCCGGTCTCTGGTTTTGTCATTTGGGAACCTGAGAATTGGACGAGTCTGGTTGCTGGCCCTCAGCCACAACCAACAACTCCAGAGCCAATACCTATTCAAGTGCAACCGGATGACCAGGTTACGGCAAGTCAACCTTCTGTAACCTCTTCAGGTAATTTAACTCCCACCCAGGCTATCAGTGAGGTGCCTCCCCGATATCCCGAGCCACAGGTTGATGCAGAGCCTCAGAAACAGACTCTTTCAGAAGCGCCGCCTGCGCAAGTCACTCCAGTTCAGCCCTTACAACCTCCGACAACACCATCCGCTCCTGAACCCATCGTAAGTCCTGGTACCTTGTCTCCTGTTTACGAGTCAGAGAAAACACCATCCTCAGGAATACGGAGAATTGAGGGCGCACCACTTAGCAGTATTTTTTCTCAGTGCGATAATCCATCAGCAAGTAAATCCGAAAATAAAAAGCACGGCTCTGTTAGTTCTGGTAGTTCCAAAGTTGACCCGAAACGAAGCGATACATCTATCTCAACGCTATTCATAAGCCCAATGAAGGATCTAACTGAGCCTAATCATGAAGTAAGTCAATGTGGTGAAAAACGCGATGAAGTCGTAAAATCGTCTGCTCCTTTGCAGTCTAACCCCGTCCGGTCAAGGGCAATAAGTGGTCTTTTCGGGCAGACATTTATACCCAATGATGTCGATGGTAATAAAAATCAGACAGATGAGGAAATAACTGCTCAAGTGAGCACAACCCACGAAATTACTGCGCCACAAAAGAAGATTGTTCGTAGTAAAGCTATTTCTCCTCTTTTTGGTGGCGCAGGGGACAACAACAAATGACAGAAATAGAACTTCGCTGTGAGGTTATTCCTCTGACATTTGCGGCATATTCAGTTATCAGGTATTGGGCGGCGAGGGTTCGGGAATGAGTGCTTATCCCATTTGTAAAAGTTGTAAAAAACCGATTAGTGGCACCCATATTAAAGCCTTGGGAGCTGACTGGCATCCAGAGCACTTTCTTTGTGCAAGTTGTGGGCAACCTGTTAATCAAAGTGCATTTAAGGACTATCAAGGTTGGCCTTTACATATTGAGTGTTTTCAACGGCAAGCAGCTACGTATTGCGCCTATTGTAATAAAGTTTTGGTTGGCCAATATCAAATGGATGGATGGGGGACCAAATTCTGTCCAGAACACAGCAAACAGTATCCGGTCTGCCGGTATTGTGGCCGTCTTATACCACCACATCAACAGGAGCATATTCTGATAAATAGTTGCGGATACGTTCGCTGTCCTGTGTGCCGTACAATTGCCATAGAAACTCAGGAACAGGCGCAGCCGATTTTTTCTCTTTTAGCGCAGTGGGTCAACAGCCAGGGATTGCGATACAATAATCTGCCATTGTGTATTGAAGTCATAGATACAACTCGACTATCTGAATACATGGGGCAGATCAAAGATGCTAATTCCTTGGGAGCAACGCGGGTTCAAAAGGCCATTTCAACGTTCGGAACAAAAGTGACTGTTAGCGGTATCGCCATATTAAAGGGGTTGCCCTCTACGCTTTTTCATGGCGTGACAGTGCATGAACTTGGACATGCTTGGATAGCAGTCCATGGAATCACTGGACTGGAGAAATGGGCTGAAGAAGGTTTTTGTCAGCTTCTCACACATCGTCTACTGGGACAGATAGCCACGGTGGAGAGCAAGTATCATACTATTGCAATTGAGCGCAATAATGATCCAGTTTACGGAGAAGGTTTTCGTCGTGTACGCGCAGTTGCTGAGAATGTGGGCTTTCAGCACATGGTTAATTTTCTCCTCACCAGTAAGCGGTTACCGGGTGCCAATTCGAATTAATTTCACTGTGAGATTTGAGTGTAATGGACATTAACCTTCGGCAGTAACTGCAATTCATTTCACATGTTGCGAGAAAATCTATAATGACTCCAAAATCAAATAGTATTTCCGATAATATATCCAAAGATCGATTATATATCATATTAGGTTCAGCATTCGGTCTGGGTCTATGCCCTTTCGCACCGGGTACCTGTGGCGCCCTTCTTGGTGTGTTGATTCACATTGTGGTGGCAATTTTGCTTCCCATTGAAATGCGCATGGTTGTTCTAACTATATCATTTTTATTGATATGCGTGGCTAATCACCTACTAACACCTTGGGCAACAACCTATTGGCGGAGTAAAGACCCGAGTCATTTTGTTCTAGATGAAGTTGCAGGCTATTTATTGGTACCAATTTTATTTCATCACGGAAAGCTTTGGCAGATTGTATTCTGGGGTTTCCTTCTATTTAGAATTCTCGACATCATTAAGGTACCCCCAGCCAGACAAATTGATAGAAACATGGGAGGTGCCTGGGGAATACTTTTGGATGATTTAGTGAGTGCGGGCTACGCTGTTTTATTTCTTTATGTATTGATGTGGATTGGGCCTCAAATAGGGTTAGATAAAGCACTGATCTCCATTTCAGATTAGTTGAGATATTCTTCACGATATACTATGAACTATTTGATATATTAAACTTTATTATAAAATATATAATATGATTCACATTCCGCCCCCTGTATATCACAAAGCGGAGTATCTTTTTGCTTTGCTAAGGAACTATAAATATTTCCGATGTTAGGCCCAGTGTCTTGAGGTATTCGATGTATACACTTTCAGTGCTCGTGCCAGTTTGTGTTCCTTGCACTGCTTCACGAGCAATACAAACGAGAAACTACGGTACATAATTACTTCAACAAACGCAGATTTGGCATGTTTCAACAGAACGATTGCATGTTTCAACAGAACGATTCTTGGTTCAAATTCAAGAGAAACGTTTGAGTTTCTTCTTGGGAAAATTGAACTGCCGGGAATGCAGGCAACAAAATGTTATCAACTACAACAAAAGTCATTGCTTCGGGTTAACGCATAGTCCAGTGACTGGAAACGATGATCAAGTCCAGCTTATTTATGCAAGGGCATTAATCGAATGAAATTTAGTTCAATTACATGTATCACTAAAAAAACTATGATATCCGGAGCTGCTGGAGCAGTAGGCGCTTTAATCGGTGAGTTAATTTGTGAAATATTTATGGATATGGGTAGAGGAACCGGCACTTTTTTAAATGCACTGATACATGTTTCCATTTGGACTGGTATTATTAGTTTATCCATTGCTTTGGGACTTATTGTTGCCCAAAATATATATTTCAAAAAAGCACCCTTCTCTATATCAATGATTAAAGCTGGTATTCGTGGAGTACTAACTGGTGCGTTTGTAGGAGGAATGGCTCAGATTTTGTTCTCATTTACCTCAAATATATCTGAACTTATTGAAATATCAAGTAGGATTTTCTGCTGGGGCATTTTCGGAATGGGGTCAGGATGGGGAATATCACTCTTTGTTCCTAATTATCCTCGACGATCAGCTATGATTGCGGGATTCATAGGAGGTGCTATAGGAGGTTCCTTCTTTAGATTTACATTTTCTTTATTCCCCGGAAATGTGGGACGTTTAATTGGAGTAGCAGTACTAGGCTTATTTATTGGATTAATGATTGCCTATATTGAAGAACTAGTACGTGAAGCTTGGCTAACTATAATCTGGAGTAAAAAAGAGAAAGTAATTATATCATTAGGCTCAAAACCTATAGTTCTAGGCTCCTCATCTGAAGCAGATGTATATCTACCTAAAGAGAGGAACTATCCGCCTGTTACTGCAATTATTAAACTCGAAAACTCAAGAATAACAATTGAAAACAAAATAAATAATCAAATTACTGAATTAAGAAATGGTAGCAAATTGTTTATAGGATCTATTGAAGTTGTTGTAAACTCAAAATGCGATTAAATCACTGTTGATTATAACGATTAAAACGGGTTAGACGCTCATGATAGAATACTAAGAATAAATATAATATGTTAATAACACAATTCAAATTATTATCTTACTCAGATCTTATTGTTCGCCCAATCTGCGATGCAGTTTCGGGAATTTCGACAGAGAGGAACTGGATGAACGATAACATACTTAAAACATAATGAATATATTTCGGGACATTTGTTCTGATTACCAGTATACTAACTCCTGTCAATATTACCCAACGGACGGGAGGACAGGAAATGAGTACTGTACGCGGAATGGCATGGACGGTTGTTTCAGTTGTGGCATTGGTACTGGTGTTGTGGAATTGTGAAGGGTCGAAGGCTGAAGGGGCAGCCGGGTCTCAAGCAGGGATCAGTAACAGCAGTGATCGTGGTACGGGATGCGGCGCGCATAGAGATCGTGGTGGTGCGGTGAGCCAAGAGGGACGGTGTGTGGATGAGAGCCGCTCTGGTGGTAATCGGCGAAAGAGATGTGATCGCAATCGGTTTGAAGAGGGGCAAGGAAGAAAGAGTTGTGGTGCGGCAAAGCGGAGGCGCGAACGGAGGAAGCGGCGAGCAAGCGAATTATTGGATGGGAAGGGGATCGGGAGGAAGCAAAGGGCTGGAGGAAGATTGTGTGAATCGCGGGGAACAATCGTTGTAAACCGAGAGAATGGTAGCAGTATACGGGAACCGCGGATTACGATTGAACGGGTTGATGATGTGCCGCTGTTGATAAAAATGATGGTAGGGATGGGGTTGCAGCAGGTAATGGACAACCATATACCGGAACATTGGAAGCAGCGTTCGTTAAGTTGGGGATGGACGGCGGTAATCTGGCTGGCTTACATATTGTCGGAAGGAGATCATCGCAAGGTGGTGGTGCGAGAGTTCGTAAGGGAGATGAAGATAACATTGGAGTCGATTACAGGTCAGAAGGTAGATGAGCTTGATTTTACGGACGACCGGCTGGCGATTCTTTTGAAATACCTGAGTGATAGAGAATACTGGATAAGGATAGAAGAAGAACTGGGCAAGAACACGATATCAGCATACAAACTGTCGAAGGATACAGCAAGGTGTGATGCGACAACGGTGTCGAAATACCATAAACCGGCAGAGGGGGGATTGTTTCAATTTGGCAACAGCAAGGATGATCCGAACCGACCGCAGCTAAAGATCATGATGGGGAGTCTGGACCCGTTGGGGATGCCTCTGGCAACGGACGTGGTATCGGGGAACCGGTCAGACGATGAGCTGTATGCACCGATCATTAGCCGGATGAGTAACATCTTGAACAGGAAAGGTGTGCTGTATGTGGGAGACTGCAAAATGGGCTCGTTTGGGAATCGGCTGCACATCAAATCAGCCGAAATCCAGGGGCATTATTTATGTCCATTACCTCAGACGGGTGAAGTGGCGAAGAACATGATGGAATGGATTGAGAAGGGGATATTGCTTGATGCCGACAACAAATTGACCAAATTCACAGAGGTGGACGACAAAGGGATAGAGGAAACGAAGGCAAAGGGTTATGAGATCGTAAGTAGGCGTTCCGGAACAGTGGACGGGAAAGAGATCGTCTGGGAAGAACGGTTGTTGATCGTGAATTCGCCAAAGTATGCGGAAGCACAGGCAAGGGGGTTAGAGAGGCGGATACAAAATGCGACAACCAAGATACTTGCACTGACTCCTGCCAAAGGGCGTGGCAAGAAGCAGATAACCAACGAAGCTGACTTGCTGGAATCTGTGGAGGCGATACTGAAACAGCAGGCTGTTAGTGGGATGCTGACATATGAATATATAAAGGAGGTGGAGAAGCAAGAG
>CAJBLH010000212.1 GCA_903953895.1 uncultured Desulfobacteraceae bacterium
ATCCTCTACCCGACTGGGGGGGTGTCGGCCGGCCGACACCCCCTATCTTCTTGATATATAAAGTGATATATACCACTCCCTTTTCGTTTTCCATCCATTTTTCCGGTGAAAATACCGATGCAAAATCCTCCATTTACCCTTAAAAAACAGCAAAACACCCCCATCGATAAAGCGATATGATCACATTCCCCAAATCCCTCCGCCATCACCTCGGAAACCTTCTCATCGGCTCCCCGACCCACCACCACCTTCCCCTTTTTCAGCCTTCAGCTTTTCCGGTTGACGTCGGGAAAGGACTTCCACTATCTTTATAAAAATATTGGAAATATTTTACCCAACCCATCCAATGATGCAGCGGGCGAAAATACGGAAAATCCCAATATCGCTCAAGCCCGAGCTGAAACCATCCATTCGGTTTCTGAAGGAATTTTCCCGGAATCACGGTCTGATTCCGATTTGCAGCGGCAGGGTTGACAACCACCGGCTTTATCTGACAAAAGAACATGATGACATCTGCCTTGATCTGTCTGACGTCACCTATCGATTGATCGATGGAGAAAGCATTCATGAAATACCGTGATTTAATTTTGCATGAACCGTCGGTAGCAAAGTGACCGGGCCATGACAAAAAGGCGGGAATGCCTTGCAAAAATCCAAACATCTACAGAAAACCGCCGCTGAGATTCTTTCTCTGGCTGAAAAATACGGAGTTACCACCTATACGCCAACGGCAACAGACACCTGGGCGCAGCATATCACCCGTCTTGCCGATGATGACATTGAGCTTGATGCCATAGAATTGCTTCTGATAGAGTTGCAGAGGACGGGGCATATCAGTCGCCCGGAAGCTTTGAATCTCCAGGTGAATTATCTTCGAGAAACAAAACAATGTTTTCTTCAAGAACGATTTTTTACCGTCGATGAAAGAATAAAATTATGAATAAAGACACTTCTATCAACGTGGTTCAAAAAATTGCCAGCATGCGATTGGAACTGAGTGAGCGGTTTACGGTTACGCGCATTGGCGTTTTCGGGTCTTTCGCCAGAGGTGAGGCCGGTCCCGAAAGCGATGTGGATATTCTTGTGGAGTTGACCGATCCGACATTCGATCACTATATGGATCTCAAATTCAGGCTGGAAGATGTACTGAAACGTCCTGTCGATTTGGTCATGGCAGACACGGTAAAACCACGTCTCAAGCCGATCATCGACCAGGAGGTGGTTTATGCGTAGAGACCCTCGCTTATACATAGATGACATTCTGGATGCGATCAGCAATATTCGTGACTACACAACGGGACAGAGTTATGAAATATTTCAGCAGGACAGAAAAACACTGGATGCTGTTGTGCGCAATCTTGAGATTATCGGCGAAGCAGCAGGTCGATTGCCGGACTTCCTGATTGCTACTGCGCCAAAAATCGAATGGAGAAAGATCGTAGGGCTGCGCAATATCCTGATCCATGAATATTTCAGTGTAAGTGTCCCCGTGGTCTGGGATGTGGTGCAAAACAAGCTGGGGCAACTTGAAAATGCTTGTAGAGAGCTATTGGAAGCCGATGTACTTGGTCGGGAAAAACGAGAATAAAGATATTTCCCTCTCAGCAAAATAAGAACCTGTCTCCACAATTAATATTTTGGGAGAATGCCGCATGGCCACCATGATCCCCGACGACATCACCCACTTCACCACCGACGGCGAACGCCAATTCTACGCATTCCTGAAGACCGCCGCCAAACCAGACAGCAAATACACGGCATGGTACCTGCCCGACATCGACGGCCGTGAGCCTGATTTCATCCTCTTTTGCAAAGACACCGGCCTGACCATCTTCGAAGTCAAGGATTGGTCGCTTGACCAGATCCAGGAAGCCAATCCCAACCATTTTATCCTCACCATGGACGGCCAACAGGAACGGGTTGAAAACCCCCTGAAGCAGGCCAGAACCTACAGACACCTTCTGATGGACAAGATACGGGCAGATCGCCGATTGCTTTCTTATGATCCACTGTATCCGGGAAACGCCAAAATCCCCATCGCCGAAGGCGTTGTTTTTCCGAATATCAACAAACATGAATATGTCGGGAAAGCCCTGGATCAGGTGATCCAGGCAAACAAGGTTTTTTTCTGGGATGATCTCAATCCGCAGTC
>CAJBLH010000213.1 GCA_903953895.1 uncultured Desulfobacteraceae bacterium
GAATTGATGTCGTTGATGGTTAAAACCGGCTTTAGTTCGGTTTTCATCGGCATCGAGACACCGGATGAAAACTCGCTTCAGGAATGCAACAAAAGACAGAACAGAATCAGGAACCTGTTACAGAGTGTGAGAAAACTGCAAAACGCCGGCTTGCAAGTGACAGCCGGTTTTATTCTTGGATTCGATAATGATACGCCAACCACTTTTCAGCGCCAGATTGATTTTATTCAGCAAAGCGGGATCGTAACTGCGGTGGTCGGTGTGCTGAACGTAGCCAAAAAGACAGCTCTTTATAGGCGCAATGAATCTGAAAACAGGATCATTACCGAGGCTTCCGGAAACACGACGGATCTGTCATTGAATTATGTCCCCGTGATGAACCCGGAGGAGCTGGTAAAAGGTTACAAAAAAGTCATTCAGGCCATATACGACACCAAACCTTACTATAGAAGGATTCAGCAGTTCTTGCAGCATTACAGGCCCGACAAAACGGCGCAAGCCGGCCTGACAGCACGGAGAAAAGCCTTCGTAAAGTCGCTGTATGCTCTTGGGGTGACCGATGCAGGCCGGAAAGAATTCTGGAAACTTTTGGTCTGGACGTTTTTCCGGCGACCCCGTCTGCTTGCAGATGCGCTTGTTCTGGCCGTATGTGGGCTGCATTTTAGAAATATATTTGGACTGCGATAACAAGGAACAAAAATGAACATCTTGATGGTGAACCCGCATTACCCGGATTCGTTTTGGACATTCAGGTCCGTCATGCACTATGTTGATAAGAAAGCTCTAACGCCTCCCCTCGGCCTGGCCACCGTGTCGGCATTGCTGCCGAAATCGTGGAATAAGCGGCTGGTCGATTTAGATATTGCCCCCCTTCGAACCAGCGACATTCTTTGGGCCGATTACGTGTTTATCGGCGCCATGTACATTCAAAAGAAGTCTGTGGCAGAGGTCATCGAGAAGTGTTTGAGGTACGGGGCCAAGATTGTAGCAGGCGGCCCACTGTTTACGCAAGAATACGAAAACTACCCGCAAGTTGATCATTTCGTACTGAATGAAGCAGAAATTACGCTGCCCATGTTCCTAAATGATCTGAGATCCGGCCGGCAACCCCAAAAAGTGTACACAACCGAAGAATTTGCGGATCTGACACAGACGCCGATTCCGGATTACAGCCTGATGAACATGGACGATTACGCATTCATGAGTATCCAGGTCTCTCGCGGCTGCCCGTTTTCCTGTGAGTTCTGCGAGATAACCGCCCTTCTGGGACGGCAGGTTCGGATGAAAAGCACCCACCAGGTCATAAATGAGCTGGAAGCGCTTTATGACCTGAATTACCGCGGATATGTACTCATTGTCGATGACAATTTTATCGGGAATCGAAAAGATGTGAAGTACACCCTGCTGCCTGCCATGCTGGAATGGATGGAGTGCCATGACTTTCCATTTTACTTTAAAACACAGGCCACCGTCGATCTGTCTGACGACGCTGAATTGCTGTCGCTGATGGTTAAGGTCGGGTTTCGGTTGGTTTTTATCGGAATTGAAACCCCCGAGGAAGAATCGCTTAAAGAATGCAATAAAAATCAAAATAAAAACAGGAATCTGCTTTTGAGTGTTAAAAAAATGCAAAACGCCGGCTTGCAAGTGACGGCCGGTTTTATCGTGGGATTTGATAGCGATACGGCAACCACTTTTCAGCGCCAGGTTGATTTTATTCAGCAAAGCGGGATCGTGACCGCTATGGTCGGGTTGCTGAATGCCCCCAAAAAAACCAAGCTTTACAGCCGGCTTGAATCTGAAAACCGGATTGTATCTGAGGCTTCCGGGAACAACACCGATCTGTACCTGAATTACATCCCCATGATGAACCCGGAGGAACTGGTAAGAGGTTATAAGAAAATTATCGGCGGCATTTATAACACCGAGCCCTATTACCGAAGAATCAAGCAGTTACTGTCGAATTATAACCCTAAACCCAACAGGTCGGCAGTGATCGGGGTTGCTGCTTGTTGGGTTTTTGCGAAGTCTTTTTTTGTGCTGGGTGTGCTTGATGTTGGGCGTAAGCATTACTGGAAATTGTTGTTATGGACTTTATTTAAACGACCGCAGTTGCTGGAGGATGTGGTAACTCTTTCTATTTATGGGCTGCATTACAGGAAAATATTTGAAATTCGGTGAGGAAAACAGAGCATATAATCTGGCATTTTGGTTGAATGTTGGCAGGGGTGGATATAATGGATGGGATGGATGGGATGGATGGGATGGATGGGATGGATGGGATGGACATAGTGGGACGGGTGGGGACTGGATTTGGAAAGCCTGGCTTTGGTTCCGCGGGAATTGTTGCCCCAGCAGATAGAATCTGTTATGATTCTGGTATTATTTTCAAAAGGAGATACGACAAATGCTCAGTGAACAACAGATCAATTTTAACTTGAATGCTGTAGATAATGCCATCGCACAGCAGACATTGGAGGGGCTAACCGTATCAGAAGATGTTATTATTAATTTACGTAAAGCAGCTCGAGGAGAGATCACTGTTGACGAATGTTTAAAGATAGAATTGAGAAAATATAAGCATGTCAAAGTATGAGGGGGGAAGACCATTATCTGTAGTATCTCAAAAAGTATGAAGTGAAAAAAAGTGAGGCGGACTTTCAACATTTATCATATTCAGATCGAATAAACTCCGGAGAGTAGGTTCTTTCGAGCCTGCGTATGATGAAGTGACCATGGGCCATGTCCTGGAAATGATCGATGAACATGGTATTTATTACTGCACCACCGACCGCACCTATCACCGGTACAGCCTGGGCCGCCAGTTTTTCTGTAACGTTAATTTCAAAACGTAAGGCCAACTGGTTGATGAGCCTGAGTAAAACGGGTAATCCTTCCTGAACAAACCCCTTTTCCGTTACAAATGTTGCTGCTTCTGCAACTGACATCGCCAGCGCGGTACGGATGATATAATATGCAGATTCGGTATTGTCGTCTGACATACTGGGTCCACCGAGAGCAAACACTACCATGCAGGCGATCTGTGCTTCAGGTGTCCAAAGCTGTTCTCCATGACTTCTGGCAATATCACCAATCGAGCGAAGCATTATACATGTTGAAATCGGCAGCTCTATCGCAAGTCCGGGTAAGCCTAATGCACCTCCGGCAGCCCCAGTTGCTGCGACCATCATCTTGTGGAAGAAATCCCGGGGCACTGACTTTGTCTGGTTACCCAGGGTTGACAGTGATAAAAGAATCGCTTTTTCAAGAGATTGCTTTGTCACCATGCTGATTGCAACCGACCAGTCTTTAGGCAACATCTCAACACCTTTCGCTATGGGAACACCGATGTAATTCATCACTTTTGCTGCTAATCCCGGGTTTTCAAGGATGTTTTTTGCATACTTTAGGTCTTTTCGGTCTTTGTATGTCAGTTCCATCGTGTCCTCCTTTGTAATGATGTCTTTTCCGTTATCGCTGCATTTATTGGGTTTGAAGTCCGTCGCTGACCGTATTGAGGATGCTTGAAAGGTGATTTCCTATCATGTTCTTCATGAGATTTGCTTTATCGGAAGTCTCTGCGAATATGATTATCCCGTCTTTGTTATGAGCTGCTTTTAATGATATAAAATCGAGTATACTATTTGCGGACCCTGCAATGGGAGTCGACAGCTTTTGTATCTGCTCTATTTGTGTTAAATCGACAATTAGGAGGCTATCATTGATTGAATATCTGATGTGGTTTGTGATTGCCAATTGAGAACCAACTGATTTAAAAATATAGTTGGTGATCGCTTTCACGATTGCTTCCACAATAGTTTTCATCACTGGAAGGGAAATCATTTTTTCAGATAATTTGCCGAGCATGTTGTTTCCGGCCATTTTCCCTGGGTCTGCATAAAACGAAATAACCTGCCGGTCTTTAGTGATTTCAGCATCCCGAATTATCAGAGTTAGCGTGGAAGAAAGACTGAGCAGGAATTTATTTGCGGTTATCGCTATATTGATCTGCTTTTCACCGCAGGTCAGCGAGTCTATCGTTATATCCGGCTGGTTCTTGACCATAAAGCTCTGGACTTCTTTTTCCAGAAGCGTCTCCGGGATGATTATTTCGCCTTTTTTGATCAGATCAGAATGGATGTTGGCAAATACCATCTCGGATATGACTGTTTTGTTTGCAATTAGTTTTGGCGCAATTAATTTGCCAGCTTTTGCACTTTTCAGCAGTATATTTTTTAAATTCATTTTTCAGTACTCCTTTTTTTAATCGATGTTTCGGCAATCCAAACAAATAACTGTGTATTATTTTTTTATACGTTTAGTCTTTCAGCCATTTGAATAAACCATAAGCAGCAGCACCTATTGCCAATGGTGATGCTACGGTAATTGCCAAACCAGTCGCCATCCCGAATCCTACAACACCTCCGATGGCAGCTAAACCAGAAGTAATCCCTGTTGCACCCAGACCAATTACAGAACCTGAAGCAGCTACCGCACCGATAGCGCCTGCACCACCAACTGCTGCACCCGCAACTGCCGCTTTATTTGCACCATTATCATTACTCATGTTCTTCTCCTTTTTTATTTCGATAAAATAATTAAATGTTTTCGGATTAAGCTTCTTTCCAATCATCATCAAGATCAATCAAACTGCGACTCCAAGAATGACTTTCACCATCATCACTACCAGAAATATACTCATTACCGTCAGTTGATACATAATAGTCATCTGCTTCAAAATCTTCATCGTTTGGACTGGTCATAATTAACCTCTTATTATATTTAAACATTTATCCAGAGAGCATTTTTATTTATGATATAGACATTCTGAACAATAATTTTGCTGCGTTATCGGTCGGGAATGGCCGAAAAAGGCCTATTCCCTCTCTGCGGCCTTGCTAAATGAATTTTCTGAAATTCTATACATCCACGATTATTCATCGAAACACCATCCAAGTAACTTCTCTGCTCCACGGTATGCACCATAACTAACACCTACAGCAATAACTGCTGCAGCGGCGGCAACACCCATAGCCACGATTTGTGCCGGATTTCCTTCTGCATGTACAAGAATTGCTTCTCCAGCTTTCATTGCTACTTCAATAATATTTTCTTCTCTTGACATAATAGTTCCTTTACCCACATTTACTGTGTCTATGTATAACTACTAATCGATTTGCTTACTTAAAACCAGTGTCTAAAAATATTTAATTTATATTATGGAATCGTAGCATATGTTAATGAATATAAAATCTATATCCGGGAGGAACAGCTTGTTTATTATTTAGATGATATACGATATAGAACATGTTGATAGGTTAATGTCGTACGAATTTTCTTTTACACGATCGAAAGAAAAATTGCGATCAACAACGCGCAACGCTGAACACAAATCTTGTCATCGTTTATGAGGGTATCTATTCAGATAGATTTCAAACTTAAACTTGTGATTAATGACCGATGTTTTGTTTTAAGCAAGACACGTGCCATTTGAAGGGGATACTGATATCGGCCTGATTGCAATATTATTTTTGAGATTGAGACAATCGCCAGAGCGTAAAGCACATATTGTACCATTTATTAGTATAGGGAGGAGCGAAAACAATTTTACCGCTATTTACTGGATGATGTTTTGAAAACAAGCAAGAGAAGTGCCAACCAGTTAAATCTGAACAGGATAAATGATCAAAATGGTATTAATCTAAATGATATTATTCAATATATTTATCTATTGTCTAAAAAGTATTCGTTCTTTTTTATGTGGTACTCTATATTATAGCTGTTTGTTACTGGCGCAAGCGATGGTTAGGCCTGTAAACATTTATATGCCCAATAGAGGAGCAAACGCACCCGGCCTTTATTTGATTGCAACAGCTAATACATGGACGATAAAAACAATGTTGCTACAAGTAAACTTGAAATACAACAAGCCAGCTTTATTATTTTTGTGCTGTAGATCATCAAAAAAAAAATCTTTAAAATCGATTTAATTCTTCGAAGATGAGCAAGCAGACGTTATTAATTGCCTGTGAGCTAATCCAAACCTTCTTGATTTTTTAAATAATCAGATACTGCCTGCGGGGTAATACTCAACATGCGGGCGGCGGCTGTCTGATTGTTTCCAGTTTTTTCAAGTGCTCGTTTAACGAGTTTTCTGCGAATATCAATGATATAATCCTTCATTTTGAAGCCTTCATATGGCTCTGGAATGGGAATGAGCGTTCCCTCATTTTCAGCAGTTAACAAGAAGTCTTCAGAACTGATCTCATCTTTGGTTCCCAACAATACGGCCCGTTCTATCAAGTTGTTAAGATGCCGAATGTTGCCGTTTTTCCAGTCCATTCGTACCAGAAAATCAAGCGATTCCTTGGACAATGTCTTGAATATTTTATTGTTTTTATTATGGCAATCTAAAAAATGCAGGGCCAGCACCGGAATGTCTCCTCTGCGATCATTCAATGATTGCAGATAAATCGGAATGACATTTATTCTATAGTAAAGGTCTCTACGAAACTGACCGTTTTGCACCATCTCTTCTAGATTTTTATGAGTCGCAAAAATAAATCGTACATCGACGGCTTCTTCCGCGGTCCCCCCCAATTTTTGAACACGCTTTTCCTGAACAACGCGAAGAAGTTTGGCCTGAAGATTGGGTGCCATCTCTCCGATTTCATCCAGAAACAAGGTACTTTTGTCGGCAGCTTGAAACAAACCAATTTTATCTTTGTCTGCTCCCGTAAAAGCCCCTTTTTTCGCACCAAATAATTCGGATTCCAAAAGGCTCTCTGGAATGGCGCTGCAATTTTTTGTAATCAGTTTTTGATCAAACCGCTCACTCAGACTATGAATCAACTGCGCGAATAGTTCTTTACCTGTTCCGCTTTCTCCACGTATCAAAATTGTTGATGGTGTTTTGGCGATACGTCTTACCATATCCAGTATTTTGATTAGCCCGGGTGATCTTCCAATGATGCCAGCAGCCTTTACTTTCTCCTGAAACATCTCATCGTCAATCGACATTGCATTTTCAGTAACATTGACTGTTGATTGGCGGATCAGCGGGAAGATGCGAGTGTAGGGATTGATTTCTCGGATATTGGACTGACCCGAACGAAGCATCCTCTCGTCCGGTTTATGCAAAAGGATAGCGTGAATTTCACCGCTAGCGGCCAGCATCACCCAGCAAGCATGCATGGCCGGTGTGCCAGAAGAAACACATATATAATATTGAAGATCGGGTTGAATGGGGCAAAGTTTTGCTAGATTAGGACGTAGCGAATTGAATATCTGCTCATGATTGGTGGCATCCTCCAGACCAGACAGTTTCTTTGGCCTGACATCAATTTGCGGATATCTGGTTTTAATAATCTCTTGGGTGGACGTTGCCTGGGTTATATAGTCTTTGGTATGAAAAAGAATCAGTTTGTGAAAATCCGGCTTTCTGGTTATAAGAGACAAGATAGGACCATCATTACCGAATTTGTTCAAAGGATCTTGGGCCCCACAAAAGGATAAGAGAATATTTTTCATCTAGTATCACAGGTTCTGCTGCACAATTTGCATAACGATTTCGGTCGACAAATCGGAACCATTCCAGGGAGATCCCAGGATGGTGTCTCTGCCTCCCCATCCAGGCTCAATCTCATCAAAAAATTTAATTAAATGCCCGACACTGGTTTTGTTTCCGGCAATGGTGAATTTGCGTATTGGAGGGTTTCCAAATATTGGATTGAACAAAATAACAACCTGGCACCTCTGCTGGTAACATGCTCCAATTCCGCCAATATATTTTGATTCCAGATATGCTATTTGAATACCGGAATCCGATAACAAAATGCGGGCATTTTTTATATCTGCCTCAATTTCTCGCTGATTGACCATTTTGGCAATGATATACTCGGCCCATTCCTGTCTTTCCGGCATTGGAACAAAAGGGTCAAAATGATTATCCCACACGGTTTTCAATATCCGCAACCCCACCTGAAACTGAACCACCGGATCAGTCTCAACCAGCAACATGCCGGAAAATATATTGGAAAGTGATGGGAATGGAACTGGCGGCACAATTGCGGTAGCTTCATCGACCATACAAACATACTCAACAAGCCGGATCAGCGTGTCATCCACCGAATCGGAAACCTGGACCAGTGCCTGCTTGCAAGCCGGTGGAAAATAGTGATCCGGGTCATGATGGTCAAAATTGTTTTTTTCCACCATGCCACTGCCTCCGGCTTCGACGCACAGCACTTCCGGATTAAGGAGTTCTTCATTGGATGCGCCTTTACGGGCGCATACGATTTCATCCGACGGATTGACCTGAAAAATCATAGCGGCTAGACAGGTATCAAGATCGGGTTTCTGGAAAATCACCTTCAGTCTGCCCCCTGACATCTCTACATCTTCAGTTCTTTCTTTTAGCCAGACTTCGGGATTCTTTTGAAGACTTCTGTCATAGTCTTTTTTGCTTTTAAACACTTTGGATGGCGGAATCGAATGACGAATATGAGGTTTTTTAAACGGTGTTTTTATATGAATTCGCTGTTTCAAAATCGGTAGGTTCCCTTACAAATAGCCTATTCTGATTGATTTCTGGTCGTTTGCCTGGCTCTATATGCTTGTTCACACAGTTCACGTAAAAGCTCGGGGTTCAGAAATGTTTGATGCCCGAAAACACAAGGTTTCATTTTAGAAATTTGTGAAGGAATGGCATTGTGTCTTAAAAAACAGACCATTGGCACTGCAAAGTGAGCCACAGTGTTGGCGTGAAATTCAGCCAGTTCACATTCCTTTCCAACCCCGGATTTGTTCCCTGATTTACACGAAATCATGAAGTATTTGCCTTTGAAGCGGGCGATAACATCAATATCATTTCGATGGGTTACATGTTCATAACGCGATTCCAGCACACTCTGGGCTGCATCACTCCAGCTTACGCGAACGCGCACAGATACGGCGTCAGCACCTGCTCGCAAAAACTGGTACCCTACCAGCTCTTCGAACCATTGCCCACCGGTAATCTGAAATTGGATTTTATGACCAGACATTTCGATAATGGCACTCTTCTTCTGGCTATTTGGAGAAACTGCTACTGTATATTCTGCCTTTGGTCGTAAATCGATCGAATTTTCCGGAAAAATTTTCCTTAGTTCGTGGTTGTCTTTTATAAGGCCAATAAAAGACAACATGGTCTGATATGTTTCTTGTTTTTCCATCAATGCATCTTCTTTCATACCGCAAGTGACCTTTTTCCCAGCTAGTTCTAAAATAACCTCCGGTCGTGGTCCCTGGCAAGTCAACGATTCACCGCCTGTAATCTGCTCGATCTGGTTGGTGTCATTATTGATGGAAAATAGTTTGCCATTATTTGCAGTGGCCCACATGTAAAGAAAAAAGCCGGCTACCTTATGACCTGGACCCAGATTCACCTCAACATTCATTTCAGGAAAAGAGGGCAGATTCAAAATTTCTTTCGCAATAAATGAGACAGGCACGAACTGAAGTTCCTTAACAGGCAATAGGCTGATGTTTTTTAACATCTGATCTTTAACCTGGCATACTTTCTGATTGTCTGCGGTATAAAAGAGAATTGCCTTCTCCGGACAATGGCTGAAAATAGAAATCAAAGTTGGAACTTCATTTGGCGCTAACATGGCTATTAACACAATGTTTTTTCTAATTTTATCAATCAAATTGTTTTTTCTTTGTTCGGCTCTTTCAACTTTGTGCCCACTAATAGACGGAGCGGTGGCCCCAGTCGTTGAATAATCTGGGCGAAGTCTGTCAAGCAACTCATCCAGTTCTGTTTGGCTTGAATAGAATCTTACCGATATTTTATTTGAACTGCCATCATTATCCAATCGCTCGATCACCTGTTTATCATTAGAAAAGGCAAATATATTTCGATGATACAGCTCAAAAAACCGATGACGGTTAGATGCCACAGAAATGAGATTTTTAGCTTCATTTTGTGATGAAATTCTGGCAAGAAATGAGAGCGTGTTTCCATCATTCCACACAAGATTGAACAAAATTCCCTCTATTTCAATATTTGACCAAGTTGGAATACGACTGATCAATTTATTTAATTGCATGGATAGATTACTAACAGATCTACTGAAAATATCCTCTCTCTGTTTTTTACCGGAACGGGCATAACTTATGCCCTGTAGATTTAAGATATTCATCGGCTTGGGAAGGGGTACTCGCTTATGGTCCACAAACAGCCCCTTCCACATTTTAAAAACATGGATACCGCCTCTTTCCGCATACACTTGCAGCGTATCCCGATCTCCTATTGCCTTAATGCAGGATATGATCTGAAATTTCAATCCGGATGTCATGTTGAACACAATTACGTCCTCTGAATGCCGATCGAGGATTTGTGTCAACAGAATATGGGGCGGCGGATTGCCATCTGCATCCGGTTTCAGATCTTGAGATATGGGGTAGATGGTCAGTTGGGATGACGACAGCTCCGGAATACTTTTCATTGATTCAAAAATACGCGAGAACTGCTTTTTTACATACGGAGTGGATAGTAGATAAATATGGTCCGGCGCCTGGTGCTGTTCAATGATTGCCTGGATCGGATTCAATAGCGCTAATGTTTGAGTACCCGTAATTGAAATAAACACCACCGACATCGAGTTTCCCCTTTTGCATAAAAATGAGTTCGATAGCTTTCCCAAAAAAAGTATACGTTACCGGTAACCCTTCCAGAACGGAAGCCATTCTAGGCCTGCCCTTTTGTTCTTGTACCACCCGGATATCCGGAACAACCGGTATCCGAAACAATGGAATCTTTCTCTTTTTCTTAGCGCCGGGCAACCTATGGCCGATCATACAGAGTTGTTACCTCTGGAATTAACTTATGCCTGTTGTCTTGTCTGATCAGAGATCTACTCCAATAAAGCACAAACCTAGTTTATCATAGCTGAATTGACGAAAAAAACAAGGCAATCATAAACATATGCGGCGTACTGAAAAATTGAGGTTGAAATAATCCTCAGAGATTGGTAAGTAAACTCAGCAGCACCTATGTATTTGACACAAACCATTTAAACATGCAGGTCAGGTTCTCGGAAGTTAATTTTATCAGTAGGTTAAATATGAAGAAACGGACAATAAACATATATAATGAATTCATAAGTTGCCATATGTTTCGAGGTTCTCGGAAATGGCTATTTAACCCGTTGAAATATAATTTCTTACAAAGGGTGCTGCCACAAATGACCTTCGCAGCGGAGGGGTTACGACGAACACATTAACCGGGTCCGAGTAGTCTTGCGCGCCACAAATGACCTTCGCAGCGGAGGGGTTACGACAGTCAAGTAACTGCTTAACAAATTCTACGTGTGCCACAAATGACCTTCGCAGCGGAGGGGTTACGACGTTATATTTGATGTGGACGAACTGCAGCGCATGAGCCACAAATGACCTTCGCAGCGGAGGGGTTACGACGAATTGATACGTTTACTTTGCTTAGCTCTTTGTGCCACAAATGACCTTCGCAGCGGAGGGGTTTACGACGATTGGTTACTGTCGGATACTGCGTTGCCATAGCCTGCCACAAATGACCTTTGCAGCGAAGGGGGTTACAATACGCCGAATGAATGGCTAACCGTGTTCTGCGATGTTGGCGGGTTAATCGAAAAGATATTTTGCTGAAACTATTTTTTGTATGACAGGTTTTGCTGCAGAGATGTTGCCTCTGGCGAGCAACTTCTCCGGAGTGAGATTTCAAGATGGGTGAGGATGTCTCACAATACAAGACGGCCTCAGCTCAGAAAATATACCAGAATTTCTCCGCTGCATCTAGTTGAATAGCCTTATTCTGACAACCGGTACACTGGCGAAAAATAGCGACTTTTCCATCATTATTGGTAATTTCCTGGATATCAGACAAAAAACGCCGGAAGGCATGGCGCTCCACTTTAACAATAAAAACAGATTTCTGCAGACGAAAACCCACACCTTGAAGAAATTTTGCCAGGCGCTGCCGGATGCGGTCATCTTCGATATCGTATGCAACAATGCAGGTCATCTTAGTCAATTTTCAAGGGCGTGTATGGAATGCCCAATTTGAAGGATCGTTTTAACTTGTCACCCATCTCATCCAGATAAGCGTTGGCACTTATTTTTTCACCGCCCTGAAAGGAAAACCGGCCGGATAGGGTAACTTCAAAGCGATGAATGAATTTACGAAAGCCCTCGCCGTCCAGGCGGCAGACACTGATGAACTTTCTTTCGGAAATATTGAAATGCACCGGCTGTATCTCCCTGCGGTGAATCAGGGCGAGTACCACTCTTTCTGCAATATGGCGCAAATCTTCCATCATGTCCGAAGCCAGCGCATTATGACTGCCACGGCCCTGATGAACCAGGCCGATTCGGGGATTGAACCCCTTTTGCTTGAGAACTGAAGCAATGCGGTTGTAGAGCAAGGTATAACCAAAAGAAAGCATGGCGTTCACTGGGCCATCCGGTGGGTGAAAGGATCTCCCTTTGAATTCAAAAGGGGCTACTAACCTGGCAAGTTCGCCAAAATACATTCGAGCTGCAGCGCCCTCATAACCCAACAATTGTTCCAGATTTTCCGCAGCAAGGGATTTGGCTTCAAGTTTTTTCAGTTCCTGGAGGTCAATCCCGTTTCGACGCAACAGAATGCGGCTGTTATGAATCTTTGCTGCAAGAATTGCCCTTCCGAAACCCAGACAATACACCGGGTCTGAGGCAAACTGTCGTTGCAGAGATGCCATCTCTGGCGTTTCAAAAGTTTCCGGATGGGAATGACCGATGATTCGGCCCATGATATCTATAAAGGTGATCGGAACTTCTTCTTTGATCGCGCGATAGATCACCCCGCCGTTAAACGGGGCTCGCCCCACCACCACTATACGGCTGATCCGGTTCCAGGGAATGTTTTCAGCTTTACCTTCCGTATCCTTGATCACCAGATAAGGGCCGCTTGCATAAGCACCGCGGCAAATCGTTGAAAGATACACCGGTTTGCCGTCATGCCATTCATCCTGAAAAACCGGCAGCCAATCTGGATGTCGAGTTGCGGCGCCTTTTTCAGCTTCGGAGACATCAGAAGCGGTAACCAGAAAACCCAAAAACTGAATGGATTTTCCGAATTCGATGCGCTGCGTCTTTTCAGGTTTAAGTGCAAGCCCAAGTCGCTTCAGGGAAGTCACCATACGATCCATACATGTTTCTTCAGCCATTGGTCCCCGAAAAAGCACCACAAAATCATCAGAATAGCGAATCAGTCTAAAACCTTCATCCGCCATGTCCCTGTCAAACCGGTCCAGATACAGATTGCTGAGTACGGGAGAAAGAGGGCTTCCCTGAGGTAACCCCTTCAGCAGCAGTTCTTTAAGCTGCAAAAACCACTGATAAATTATGCGCGGCAACGGATCAAGGGCAAACAGTCCTTCCAGAAGATCAGCCAACTGCAGGGTGTTCACAGAATCAAAAAAAGTCGAGATGTCCGCCTTGAAACCCTGCTGATAGCCCTCAGCAAGGGCGGCGCTGAGGGCTCTGGCCGCCCCTTCACGATTCAATCCTTTGCGGTAAGCATAAGAAGAAGCGGAAAGAAGGGCTTCCACGGGCAGCGCCAGTAAATCCCCAGCAGCGCGCTGAAATAGACGATCCGTGACATTCTGGACATGAATTTCACGACTGCCTCCTTCGGCTTTGGACAGATGGTATGTTTTGAGCGGCCCTTGCCGATATGCGCCCTGCAGGATGGTGGAAGCCAAAGTTTCAAGCGCCGCATTCCCGGCTTTTCTGAGATCACCGGTAGTCAGGCCATCTAGTCCCGGGGAAGAATCCTTCAGGCCGTCCAGCGACTTGCGGAGCGCAGACAGGGATAGCATCCGCTCCAAAAGGGTCAGCCCCCGTGTCAGCGGTTGAATTCCACGGACTGCATCCAGTTCAGGAATGTGATAATATCCCAAGCCGAAGGCGGCATTTTTACCCGCACCCACGTACTGTCCTGCAACCAGGCGAAAAGCGCTTTCCGCGTCCGGCGTTCCTTTTAATCGGAGGGTTCCCATCACACCGCCTAAAGTCTTTGCCGGTTGCCTGCCGTAATGCAGGTCCACCCACATCAGCGCGCCGCGCTCAACGCGAAGCGCATCCAAATTCGTTGGCGTTTCCGGCACGGCAATACTCAACACGCTGTTTTCGGATGTAGTTGAATCTTCACACCGAATACTGGCAATAAAGTGAACTATCGGATGGAGTGAGGGATCCAAAAAAAAGGCTTCATCACCGTAGCGGTGGCCGGGCTGTTTTACACCGGAAGGGCGGGTAAGACGCAAAGGCGTATGAAAAACCAGCGAAAATGCACTCTGAGACCGGAGGGTGTCAATCTCGGATGTAAGGCGCTGACAGCACAGTGGCTGCCAGATCGCGTTGATTTCTGAGATTGCAGGTAAATCCTGTATCCCGGAAAACATGATCTTGTTTCCACTGACCCGGCAGCTGCAACTTTCCAGGCAAATATTCTGACCTGGGCGAAAATGGCCTGTCGCCCCGGAAATGCCATTAAAAACGGTCAGTGCCTGATAGACTGCCTTGGCGTTATCCCGGTTGACAACAAGCCCTAAATGAATAGGGTTTTCGGCGGCATAGCAGACTACACCAGTCTCCACGGGAATCACGGCAATACCGGCGTCCGTCATTCCCATGCGGGTCGGCAGGAATGGTTTTATCAGAGTACGAAACAGTGCACTCCACTGCGCGCCATGATAATGGGGCAGGTTATCGATCTCCGACAGACAGCGGAAATGAAGCTCCAGAAGGACGATTGATGGAAGATTTGGGGATGGCATCAGCCGTTCAAGCCGGTATTATTGGCAGCAGACCAATATCTGCGAAGATTTTCAGGAAACTTCAATTTTATATTTTTATGGCCTTCAACCTTATTGATTTTCTTATTGATATCCTGAACTTTTAATAATCGTTCCAGGGCTTTTGTAACACCTTCAAGAACGGCCTCCAGTTCCTGCGTGTTCTGATGAACAGAGGAGATAGGAACCCATTTATCGGATTCCGTGGTTCGAATCCAAATGCGTTTGATAACGGATGTAATGCTTCCCATCCCCCTGGATTTACCCAGGCCGATCTTGAAGCCATGTCCGGCGATACGGGTTTCCAGTAGCATGAGAAGGGCGGCGGCTTCATCAGACGAACAGTTTTCAGCACCGACAGTTCCCGTGAATGTAATGCCGCTCTCACAGACTACAGCATAATTTCTGAGTTTGTGAGAATAAATGAATTTTCTTTCCTCATTTCGTTCTATTTTCTTATCGAGATTTACAATTTCTTCTTCCCACGCCTTTAAATTGAGTACATCCAAAGTGCCGTGTCTAAATTTCTTAGGCCCCTTTAGATAACCGGTTAGTGGATTGAAATAACCATCAATATCCCGTTTATTGGGCTTAGGCGACCCGGCAATCGGCATCAAAAACTGACGGGCAACAGTTTTGCCATTGGATTTCCATTTCAGTAAATCGACATTTATAAAGCTGTTTGGGGAACCTTCGTAGGGAATGGGCTGCTTTGGGTGTTTTCCTTCAGTATCTAAAATATCTTCCGATACCAGAGTCGAGGATTTAAACCTTCCTCGGTACCCGCCTGCATCGACTTCACGCTGATCAGATTCAGTGGTAATGCCGAACATCTGGCAGCGGGGGCAGAGTTGATCCCGAGTGGTGCAGGTTTCTTGGCCAGGTGGAATGGTATCGGAATGACAAAACAATGCTTTAAAGAGAAAATTCTGGCCGATATGAGTTACCTGACCGTTAAATTCTTCATAATAAACCCAGGAACCGGGGCGCAGCTTTGATAAATCCTCATGCCATTGAACAGCAGGATTGTTTCTGAATTGACCCATGTAAACAACAGTTTGTTGTCTGTTCAGATTCTCGAAGTTCAGAAAAGGAATAATCCCGGTTACTGTCCTTCCCTGTAATTGAAAAAAACGATGAGTGTGGAGGCGGTGTGTGTTGCCTAAATTCATACCATAACGAAAAGGTTCCAAATAATATACTTCAATTTCCTCCTTTTTCCCTTTGGTCGTTAAGGAAGGATTTGATATTATTGCCGGACGGTATCCACGGTCAGTTTTAGTGACAAAAACCTTATCCCCTGGATTAATGCCCGATGGCAATGGTTCATCCAGATAAAATTCTTTTGCACACTGGATGGTAAATTCATATCCTTTTCCAGTTATCAACTTTTTATCGATAACTATCCCAGGTTTGGATTGCCCATCCATGCCAACGCGGTAACGTTTACAAGCGCCAGTATAGGGATATTGCCCCTGATCAACCGGTGCATGTCTTACCACCTCGGAATTCACCCGGTAGCATCCGCCAAGCAGATTGGCAAATCCGTTGGCAATAGCCGATTTGACCGTAAACGGGCTGAGCGCCAGTTTGCCATCAACTGTAAGCCATCGTTTGTCATAACCTGCATAGTGTCCAGAATCGTTATCGGGTGCAGACGACGGAGCTGAATCCGAGCACGGGTTGGCTGCTATCGGGCTGAGAGCTGTCCATTCTACATCAAAGGCAATATCGCAGCGGCATTCTGTTAATTTATCGTGAAACGGCGGAACGCTGCGTTCAAAGTCCGCTTCTCTTGCTGCAAATGTGTAGGGGAATTTGTCAGTTGGCATTGCGTTATCCTCCACAGGTGATAAAAACGTGCAGGCGGTGTTTCGGACAGATCACCTCGTAGGATTCGAGTTTGCCTGCCCATGGGCCTCTTTGTGATCCTGTATTCACTTTTTGGTAATAACAGTTCATGCCCAGATATAGGGTTTGATCAGGTTCCTGAGTGAACAGTGTCCACCGTTGGAAGAAAAAACCATTGGCTTCCCGTTCAATCGACAGTTCACTGTAAACGCCTATTTTCTGCGATTCACCCCACAGATTGATCTCCATAAGGATGCCGGGGTAACCCATGAATGAATTTGTTGAACTGGAAAGGGTTTGTTTCAGGAGTACGGAATCATTAGTGGGGTCATATCGTTTTTCCTTGTTCGAAAACGCGAGGTACCCTTTGTTCAGCCAAATATCGATATCTTGCTTCTCATCGTATTTCCCGGATTCAAAACGCAGCCGCCCCGGTTTGAAATCATTTGTTGACATGATCACCTCCATAACAGACTTCCTGAATATCCTTGATCTGCAATTGCCCGGTGCAGGTGCTTGTTGCCCCAATACGATACCATCCGGCCGGCCCGTTTCCCGGTTTCATTTCATCGAGCAGGCATTTAAGATACCTTTCCAAACGATCTGGCTGTGTGTTCGGCCGAGTCAGGTCCAGAATGATCTCGGTTGTAAACGATCCTCTGGTGAGGTATTCACCGGAAAAGAGTTTTTGAGGAATGTTTTGAAATGAATGCTCACAGACAGCCAGACGATGGAGAACTTCCGTATCGAAGTTCATTACCGGTGCATCCAAAACGGCCATGATTCCTCCTGCATCGGTCGAACCGAACCAGAGGCAGCGTTCACACGTACACGCCTTTTTCTGGTTGGCAACATCCCTTATGGATGAGCCATTGCTGATATCGCAGATATCTATGCCTTTCGACCGCAATCGTCGTTCGATCTGTGTGGAAAACAAAGCTTGTCTGACGGCTTTGCCCGGAATGATGATGCTGGGGAAAATGGACTTTTCTTCGCTTTTATAGACAAGCCTTCGGAATACAAAACTGTCCGGGGCTTTTTCGCCCAGGACGTCAACATCGAGCATCGGAATTTTCGAGTGGATGGCAAGCAACTGTCCGGGGGTGATGAAAAATGAAACATGGAAGTTTTTCCAGGGCCTGGAGATGGCAGGGACTGCGTCAGGCAGTTTTAATTCCTGGTTGCTTGAATCCATTGCATCGAAATGACCCCGAAACAGTATTTTCCGGTTTTCGGGTTTTGCAAGATCCAGACACCTGGTATGGGCGTGAATGAACTTAAGCCTTCCATATCCATAGGACCATCCGGCGCCGATGTTTTCGATGCCCCGATCGATGACCCAGAATGCCTGTGCAAACCGATTGGAGATATTGAAACAATCTGTATCAGGGTTGAAACTTTCTCCGGGAAACCAGATGAAATGAAGGGTAACCAGAAGTCCTGTAGGCGTGTTTTCCTCTGAATACAACAAACCCGATGTAGCGGTCCCCCATTTTCTGCTGATGACGATACCAGGATGTCTGTCGCATTGGGGCAATGGTTCGAATGAAGATTCACACCACAATGGAGACACCCCATCCGTTGCCGGATATTTGCCGATTTTTTCTGCAAACTCTTCCCCGTCTGTCAGTCTGGAGAGTGCGCGTCGAAGCAGACTGCTCCATACATATCCATTAATGTGCAGTTTGCCATCCCAGGTCTTGTCGATGGTGTTGTCGGAGATTGCATCACCATCTCCTGTCATGATCATCAAAGGGGAGCGCAATTGAAACAGTACCTGGAATACTATTGCATGTCTATTGTTAAGCAGATTCATGCGGCCTCCTCTGATTGCGTTTTTGCAATTCTTCCTGGTACCGTTCCTTCTCACCATGTTTCCGTTTCCATACGTGCATTGCATGTATCAGCATAACGTCGTCGATGTAGCGATTCAGGTTCGTTTGTTGATTGTCTTCGGCAAAGCTTTTGATTTTCTCCAAGACTTCTTTTGGTACCAGGTGGGCCTGGATGTATTTGTTTTTCCAACGATCGTATTTATCCAACAGCGGGCCAATCCTGGCAGGGATCATTTCAATTCGCATTTCTCGAAAATCCCGAAGATTACCAATCTGGGATCGATTCATGCGTTTGATCTTTTCTTTAAGTTCATCCGAAATTGTACTTGGTAACGGCTCCGATGAAGGAGATACCAAAGCATCTACTGGTGAATTGTCTTCTTCTTTTTTCCCTTCAAGAATCATTTTCCCTGCCGCTTTCCAAATCTGTGCATGGTGTTCACAGTCGTGATTCATGATACTGCCCGGTTTGAAAACGATACGGTTTCTCCGGGGACGTTTGACTTCCAGTGCCGTATTGTAGCTTTTCGTCACATCCAGTCGGTATTGTTCTGCCCACTTAAGTCGATCCAGCGTAAAATCGATCGGCTCTGTCAATATCCAGGCTGGATTATCCGGCAATTGTTCTGTTGCATTTGCAGACTTGGCTGAATAAGGAGTATTCATGGGCAGAAAGAGGGTTCCATTTATTTTTGGCCAGACATTGTTCAATATCCAACCGGCCCTATTGCCAAATTCAACGTCCGAAGATGCGTTGATTGTGACTTTTCCCACGAACCGGGTTTTGTTGGGGATAAATTCCTGGGTAAACAATCCACCTTCCGTCAAAGTTGCAAGATGAGGACCTATCGAATTCCTAAACCGTTTCCCGGTGCCCACGTGCACCAGCCGCGGAGGGTTTTCATATGTCAGAAAGATATCGGCGGCCAGAGGTTTCCATTTTTGTTTTTTCCCGCAGAGATCGTCATGATCGGTTTCGGAGACTGGTTTGTAGCCGAAACGGTCACAGATAGTATCGTCTTCACCTTTGATGGTCGTAAACGGGGGCGGGAAAGTGGCGGTCAGTACTTCTGCTTCAAGCGGTGAGGGATAAAATGTTGTAAAGGTGATAAGCGCCATCTGTGCAGGAGAGGGCCAAATGCCGTAGATCTGTTGGTGAACCTGGGCAAACCAGCCCTGGAGCTGCCGGGGATTGACCTGCATGCGGGATACCAATAATTGGGTGCGAGCCGGGTTGATGATTTTATTTCGAAAATGAGTTCTTGCATTGATTCCATAATGGTAGATTCCCGGACACAGCGCAGGATTCCCTTGTTCGGGCACGAATTTCGTCACTTTGATATGGTTTTCTGGAAATGAAATTTCCCCACGGCCAAAGCCGCGGGATCGCATGGCGCCGAATCCACTAAGCAGGTTGGCACATTCGGTCAGAAGGTTTTTGGCTTTCTCGATTTCATCGACTGTTTTGCAATACCCCACATACAGCCATGATTCCAGTGTACACCCTTCCAGATAGGCATATTCGAAGCTTGCCAGCATCTTGTCATTATTCGTTCTTTTTATGTCATCGATCTGGATTCGGGTTCGAACAACGAATCGATCCGGTTTCCAGTGATATCGGCTGTCTTTGGTAAGTTCCAGGTCCGTGGCAGCAATGAGTGATATCCGCTGGGTAGCTTTCTTCTTTGTATTTGTTTCATCATCCTCTGCGACACCAAAAAGCCATCTAACCAGCTCTTTGGGGTAAGTCGCAGGATCACAAACAGACAACCAGTTTGCAGCCATTTTAAGATCGCCACATATTTGGGTGTCCGGGTAAACGGGATAGAATTGGGCCCCGATCTGTTGTTTGAGATGGGGGTAATACCCAAACGAGCCTTTTTCTCCCCCGGCCGTGAACCAGAACCCGCGGGCTTTGATTATGAGCTTCATCTTGAGTAAATTCAGACCTGTTGACGTCATGATGATCGCCCCCCTGTTTCCGGATTTTCGATGGATAACAATTCAAGAAGGGTTCCGATTCGCCCAGGGATGAGTATTCCTTCAGGATTACGGAACCGATCGTCTGCCAGGATGTATTTCATCCCTTTTTCCATACCGGCCGCTGAGGCCTTGATTAAAAGTTCATCCAGTCGAACCGGATCGCCATTTGATTGGATGATAGCAGCGACTATTTTCTTGATCTGGGAACCGGACAAACCGATTTCACGATCTTGATACTGGCGCTTCAACAGCAAATAGTCTTCAAGTGTCAACGCGTCCCGCATCGTTTCAGGAATATCGGTACGATTTGGAGGATCGTGAATAAACACCGGCTTTTCGAAAGGCATGAGGTTATCTGAGACTGATTTCTCCTCCACGCTCAAGACCCGCCAGTCAACACAGTTGGCCTGTCTGTTTGTGGTTTTCTTGGCTTTCCCCATCAATTCTTCTCCCAAGTGGTGGATCAATTTGAAGGGCGTATGAACCGAAGTAATGACGAACGCCCCGCCAAAACAAAACGGACCCGGTTCGACGGACTTCTCTTTCAAAGCATGTTTTCTGAGCCATTCCGTACTCAAAAAATCATTCTCTGTAATGGATGTAATGTTGTCGTTGTAGGATTTGGAAAGAGCAATTGCAAAATCCAAGACGAACTGCTCGGCCATAACGATACAGAGATCGTCTCCTCCTGCAATGATCAACCGGAATGGCAGATACGTTTCCTTTTCGGGGCCGCCATTCCAGGTTTCACTGGGAAATACAGTTTTCAATGCAGTTGCCGTTATATTGACATACTTCTCTCTCAAATCATTAAAAATTCGGGGCACATGATCATCTTCCTGGCTGAGCCAGATCGGTACCTTGGTGTTCATGTTGTTGGTATCGGATAACCAAACCGCCATGCGTTTGTGTTCCCCGGCCTCACCCGTATATCCATCTTTTTGTTGTTCTGGAAACAGGTTTGAAAAATCGTCTGGAATTTTCAGATTTCTTCTTTGATCAACAGTTACGTCGAGCTGTTTGAGGTATTTCAGGTAGATTTTTTCGACGGATGTTAGTTCTTGCTCGATATTGGGATTGATGAAAGCAATATCTCGACGAATATACTTGGCGTGATTGCAGAAACGGCAGCGATGGCTATCTTGTTTCCCTTGAGGGATGGCCGGATATTCACCACACTCGTCGCAAATTCGCAGGTGGGGGTTGTAGGTAAGGCCATAGCCACGAAATTTGGCTTTCTGTTCATTGAGTTTCAAGATGAGATTATTGTTATTTCTTGCATCCTGGAGAGAATCCGCTTCCACAATTTCCTCCGAATATTGAAACTCGAGCATCGGCAGGGTTGTAGCAATGATCCTAATCATTGCTGTTCGAGCCAGCTCTGCACTGGACCTGTTCCAAAAGCGGGCGGTAAATTTTCCTCCACCAGCGACCAGAACCTCACCGTTCAGTTTTTTGGTCTCAGCAGGCAGATCAATCTCGTTTAACTGTGACAGTATTTGACTGACCCCGGCCATCGACCATAACCGATCATGGCGCAGAACGGCTTTTTGAATGGCGGAATATTGAAGTGATACATAATAATAAGGCATTATTTCCTCCTGAGGCTTAGAAAGTCTCATTAAAGCAACATCTTGTTTCATGAAGAAAGCACCATTTAACCTCTCCATATCCTACAATTACGGAATTCTACTGTGTCACATGTACCTGAACCCCATCATAATAAATTGGTTCATCAAGAATTCCATCAGGACTCAAATCCACTGCAAAATAGAAAGTGTAGTCTCCAGCAGGTAGATATCCGTTAAAAATTTCAACCGGGTCTATGTTGAATAACGGATATGTTGCCAGCGGGTTAATACCAGGGTTCCACCCGCTCGAAGTCAGAGAATACCATCCCCAAGGAGAGCTATATGCGAGCCACCAGTCGGCAGATTGCTCATTTTTATCACCTGGTGCAAGACTGGCGGTTATAGAAACAGGGTTGCTGCTTGGGAAAGTAATTGGGCCATCCAGACGGTTTGCCTTGATATCAGGAGTCGGAGGGTGAGTTTGCCCCCCACGAACTGCGCGCACGTATTGGCTGCCGGTATGATTGGTGCTGCCACCAAAGTCTTTATCACTGAAATTGTCGTAGCCATGGCAGAATTCCACGCCCCGCGCATCGCCTGCATATCGCTCACTGGTAGTAGATGACCAATAAAAGGACGAAACCGTATTTGAAAAGTACTTGATATTAATCGAAGGACAAGATATGCCGTAGTTTATCAGGCTCCGTAATTCCTTGATAGTAGGCAGCCTCCAGTCCGTATAGCCACCAAGATTCATTCCTTCAAAATCGGATAGAGCGTATTCCCAGTTTACCCTGCGGGAACCGTCCTGTTGCCACATTAGACCTGTGGATGTGTCTGTTACTGTTCCATCACCGTTATCTATGTATGCGTCTGATGCAGCTTGCCCCCCGCAAACAGCTCGGACACTGCCCCAAACTCCTTTACTGTCTTCGAAGCCATCGCCTGAGCCAAAATTCACGCCCCACGCAAAGCTATCTCCGTAGGGATATTCGAAGGTAGTAGATGACCAATAAAAAGACGCCGCCGTATTAGGAAAATAACTGGTATCTATTGTTGGCCCTGGATCGGAAATGCTGTAGTTAATGATATCAGATAGTTCCTTGATGGTAGGTAGTCTCCAGTCGCTATAACCGCCAAAATGCGCGTCATTCAAGACTTTGATAAAAACATCTGTGTTGGTACCATCGCCAAGATAACCAGCATATCCACCATTGGTATCTGGGTTGCTGTCATACCAGCAAAATGTGTTGTCAGCATCATGTGGATTGTTATTGTTTTTTACACCATCTTTGTTGGTTTTCATCTCCCAGATCAGGCCAGTAACATTGTCTTTCACCATGACCCAGGACGTGGCCGAATCCGGCAGCGCATTGCCATTGGCATCCAGTTTTGTGTAGGACATCGGGTTAATGCGGTAATTGGCATCCTGACCGTAAAATGGCTGGCCGGGAAAAGGACAAGATAGCTCAGCGGTGTTATTATAACATTTCGTTTGTCCGGTATCAGGAACCGGTGAAAATTTGGCTATCCCTGCCTGTGTTACTGTCACATCCACCGGACTGCCGGTAGCGCCTGATGCGGTTACACGGATAGTGGCCGTTCGTGCTGAGGTAGTGGTTGTCGCAGCGAAACTGCAAGGGATCGTTCCGGAATTGCTCCCACTGGCTCCTGATGTGATTGATAGCCAACTGCCGCCGGTGGTCACAGTAGCTGTCCACGGCATAGTTCCGGTTCCGGTGTTGGTGACACTGAATGTGGTTGAACCTGCATCTTTAGCTACGGACCGACCGGGCGGGTTCACGGAAATAACCGAATGATCCAATGGCACAGGCTGTCCGGCCCGAACGGCGCGGACGTAGTGGCTGAAGTTGCTTTTATCCTCGCTGCCGCAGTGATTGTCGTAGAAGTCCACGCCCCACGCGCTGTCTGTATAGCTTGCTTCAGTAGTAGAAGACCAATAAAAGGATGCGGCAGTGTTGGGGAAGTACGTAGTATTGATTGATGGGGAATGCCGGCAGTAATCCACCAGGCTGCGTAATTCGTTTATGGTGGGCAACCTCCAGTCCGTGTAGCCGGCAAGAGCCAAATCCGCACAATAGGACAACGCTTGCTCCCATGTTAGATCATCAGATGGAACGGCTTGCTGCCACATTAGGTTTGTATATGCATCTGTCACTGTTCCGTCGCCGTTATCAGTATACTCACCGATGGTCGCCGAAGCATCATCTGACAATCCGCTGCCCATAGTAGTATCAAATAACCCAACAACCGAATAATCCAATGACATAGGCTGACCAACCCGAACGGCACGCGCATATCGGCTTTCACTCTTACTTGAACCGTCATCGTAGCCGGTGCCGAATACCATGAGCCGCGCGTATTCGGTATCGGTCGCCTCAGTAGTAGAGGACCAATACCACAAATCGACGGTGTTGGGGAAATATTCGGGCGTAATCACCGGCCCTGGGGAAGGAATATTATAGTTGACGATGTACGCCAGCTCCCTGATGTTGGGCATCCGCCAGTCGTTGTATCCGCCATAACTGGTATCATTCAAAGTTCTGATAAAATCCTCGGTGTCCCAGCCTGGAGTTCCAGCCTTACCGCCATTGGTTGCTGGATTGCTGTCATACCAGGTGTAGGTGTTATCAGCATCGTGAGGATTACTGTAATCTTTCTTCTCATCCATGTTGGTTTTCATTTCCCAGATCAAACCCGTTACATTATCCTTCACCATAGCCCACGACATGGCTGAATCTGGCAGAGCATTGCCGCTACCGTCCAGCTTCGTGTAAGACATCTGGTTGATGCTGTAATTGGCATCCTGCCCGTAAAGAGCCTGACCTGGCGAGGGGCATGTAATCTCATTACCTGCAACATCGTAGCATTTTGTTTGTCCGGTATCAGGAACCGGTGTTTTGGCTGAAGGCGTTGGAGTGGGGCTTGCTTTTGGCGTGGCTGAAGGCGTCGGAGTGGGGCTTGGTTTGGGTGTGGCGGTCGGGGTGGGACTTGGTTTGGGTGTGGCGGTCGGGGTGGGACTTGGTTTTGGCGTGGCTGTCGGAGCTGCCTGCTTTACCGTCACATCTTTGGTACTATCTACCGAGCCGGAAGCTGTAACGCGAATTGTGGCTGTACGGGATGACGCTCCCGAATTAGCATCGAAAGCACAGTTGATGTCTCCGGAATCGGTGCCACTGCTTCCAGATGTAATCCGCAGCCAACCGATGTTGGATGTAACTGCAGCACTCCAGTACATGGTTCCGGTTCCGGTGTTGGAAACACTGAAAGCTGTGGCGCCTAAATCATTAGTCACATCACGACTCAACGGGGAAATGACCAAATTACCCAATGACTCTGACTGCCCCCCACGAACAGCGCGGACATAGACATAGTAGCTGCCAGACTTATCATGGTTGGTGTCTTCGCCATTGCCGAAGGACACGCCCCGCGCCTCGTCCGTACTGCTGCCCGAGTTGGTAGTAGATGACCAACAAGCGTCCGACAACGTATTGGGAAAGTAAACGAGAGAGATGGCCGGACTGCCCTGACTGTAATCTACCAAAGATCGCAGTTCCTTGATGGTGGGCAGTCGCCAGTCTGTATGACCACCAAGGGTTAGATTCTCGCAATACGATAATGCTTGACTCCAGGTTGATGCAATATTAGGCGAAGTTTGCTGCCACATTTGCTGCCACATCAAGCCAGTAGTCGTATCTGTAACTGTACCATCTCCGTTATCTGTATAAAATGATACGGACTGTTCCCCACAAACAGCGCGGACAGAGAGACTGCTGCTCTTAGATAGGTTGCTAAGGTAGCCGCCAGAGAAGCTAACGCCCCACGCAGAGCTCGTATTGTTGGTACAGGTAGTAGAGGACCAATAATAATACGAATCAGAATATGGAAAATACCAGGTATCTATATTCAGATTGTAGTAGGGTTGACTGTAGTTGAGAGTATAGGTCAGTTCTTTGATCGTTGGAATCCGCCAGTCAGTATATCCGCCAAAATGGGTATCATTTAATGTTTTGATAAAATTTTGAGTATCAGTTCCATTGCCTGATATACCCGAGTTTCCCCCGTTGGTCGCTGGGTTGCTGTCGTACCAGGTATATTTGTTGTCCTTGTCATGAATCGTTCCGTCATCGGTCTTGTTTTCCCAAGTCAAACCGGTGACATGGTCTCGTATCATAGCCCAGGATGTTGCATTTTCTGGCAAAACTTTTCCACTATTATCTAATTTCGTAAAAACTTGTGAGTTTATGGAATAATTTCCATCTTGACCATAAAATGTTTCGCCAGGCAATGGACACGTTATCACTTTGCCGTCTGCATCATAACATTTGGTAACGCCTGTATCCGGTACAGGCGCTGCAAAAGTACTGACCGCAAAAAGCAGCATAACAATAATATACAAGTGAATACCTTTTCTTGTCATACCAGCCCCCTTTATAAAATTCTAAAACAACAAATAATACTTAATTAAACGTCCAGTGAAAAACTTTGGATGCTGAATGTAAATACATAAAAAAGGTCATCAATAATATTCAGTAATCACAAAATTATAAAAAAGTACCCTTGATTCGATGGACTGTTTATCATGGATGCAGGAATCCGGCAAAATAAATATCAGTGGGGTAGGCGGTCTTCTGATCGATATTGTGTTGACAGTTCTTATCAAAATTTATACAGGGTAACCATAAACTTCGGCATCAAACAGGTTTCATGGCTCTATCAATCAATTATGGGGAACAACCGAACCATCGATCCATTCATCACGATATTCTGACATCGTTGTGCAGACTTTGCTTCTAAGCCAGCCCTTTCCAGATGGAATACGGGTGAGGAACCTTACGCAAATACCTAACCGGACAATGCTATTTTTTATGGGTGTGACGTCAGCACAGCATGTATTCTGTGCTGAGTTTAAAATGATTGTAACGAAGCATTTAGTGGAGAACTCTATGCAACAGCTTAAATTTATAAATTATTTATTGATATTAACAAGTTGCTTATCTGTAATTACAGGTTGTAAGTTGGATAATGTATCACAAAAAAATACTCTTCTACCAGTATCAATAAAAGGGAAATATGGTTTTATTAACAACAAGGGGAAATTGGTGATTCCTGCGGAATTTGACCACGTTTATAGATTTCGTGAAGGTTTAGCCGCTGTTAGTATTGCTCATAAAATCGGTTTTATTGACGAAAAAGGCCGATATCTTATCAATCCTCTGTACGAATGGTTCCCTGGAGAGCCAAGTGACTCTGAACCTTCGACATTTAAGGATTTTGGCTGTTTTACAGAAGGTCTTTCTGTTGTAATCATGAATGGAAAATATGGTTACATTGATATGACAGGGAAAATGGTTATTGCTGCGCAATTTGATTATGCAAAGAATTTTTCTGATGGTATGGCTGCCATTGCATATAAAAACCCGGATGACGAGGAACAATGGGGATTTATAGACAACAATGGGAAAATAGTAATTCCTCCACAGTTTTCTGAAGCAAGTAATTTTTCTGAGGGATTATCAGCAGTTGCTGTCTGCAATCAAAGCAAAGAGAAAAAATGGGGCTATATTGATAAAACAGGGAAAATAATCATCCAACCTTCATTTAGTTTTGCGACACATTTTTCAGAAGGCCTTGCTGCTGTCAGCACAGCAGGCTTATACAGCAATAAGCCTTTCTTCGGGAGATGGGGATTTATTGATAAGACAGGTAAGTTTGTAATAAATCCTTCGTTCGGATTTGCTCATGCTTTTGCGGAAGGTGTTGCTGTAGTGTGTAACGAAGATAAAAATTCAGATTGGAAAGATTCTATCAAATGTGGATATATAGACCAAACTGGCAACCTTCTGATTAAACTTCAATTTGTATCAGCAGGTGATTTTTCTGAAAGCTATGCACAAGTCAAAATAGGCAACCTCACGGAGAGTAGAATTGGTTTTATAGATAAAACTGGCAATATTGTTATCAACCCTAAATTCGACAATGCCTATAACTTTGTCTATGGTTTAGCTGAAGTGAATATTGGTGGGAAATTCGAGGGTTCTGGCGGTTTTTTCTGCGGTGGCAAATGGGGGTATATAGACAAGAAAGGTCAGTACATATGGGAACCTACAGAATGATGAGTGAACCCAGGCAAAAAACCTGGTCAGCTTTGTCTGACGCGTGAATGCTGCACAGATTCAGTTCCAGTACCGCACGATAGACGGTGGAGAATTTATTGCCCTGGATGTCGAGATGCTGCTCATTTCCTGAAAAATGGAGTAACTGCCATCACGCCTTCCAAAGGTTTCTCTCAGGACATGAACAAATGGTCGGGTCGGTTCATACATCGATCGCCGGAAAGAATTAAGCCATCATGAAACCCCTTCAGGAGAAAAAGGAAAGCGACTACCTCCTTTTTGAAACAGAATCAGGAACTTCTCTGAGCAAATGGTTTCCAAATATTGTTGTTGACTTAAAAAGATGAATTTCATACGAGAACGATATCGATTCTGGTCAAACCCGCTGCTGACGTTCCGAGCCGTAAAGGCTGTTTGGTTTCAAGAAAAGAGGGTCGCTATCCACCATTATGTGCGGCAGATTTACATTGCATTTCCCCGTTGAACTTCTGGCCGAGATATTCGGTGTGCAGAACCTGCCCGGTCTCGTTCCCCGGTACAACATAGCCCCGACACAGGTGACGGCTGTCGTTCGAAGCTCAGGAGTAACCCGCAGGCTTGATCTCCTTGGCTGGGGGCTTGTGCCGCCATGGGCAAAAGACATGTCTATCGGCAGCCGGATGATCAATGCCCGCTGCGAAAGCCTTCCGGATAAACCGGCATTTCGAAAAGCTGTCCGGTTCCGGCGATGTATTGTTCCGGCTTCCGGTTTTTACGAATGGAAACCGGATGGCAGTCGTAAAGTTCCTTATTATATTCGCTTATCGGACGGCGCGCCCATGGGTTTAGCCGGTATCTGGGAAGCCTGGAAAACTCCTGAAGGTTCTTTTCTGGAGACATTTACAATTCTGACAACATCGGCAAACCCCTTGATCACCCCCATACACGACCGGATGCCGGTCATTTTGCATTCCGATGCCTATGACCTCTGGCTTGACAAGGATGTAAATAATCCAGAGCAGCTACAGTCCCTGTATCCACCCTATCCAGCGGATCTAATGACCCTTTATCCGGTTTCGACCCTGGTCAACAGTCCTCGAAACGATAACCCCGCCTGCATCGAGCCGGTTCCTTCCTGAAAACGCCAAGTCTGC
>CAJBLH010000214.1 GCA_903953895.1 uncultured Desulfobacteraceae bacterium
CGGCCGCGCCCTGATGCAAAGCCCGAAACTGATCATGTTCGATGAGCCCAGCCTTGGACTTTCCCCGATTCTGGTTCAGGAAATGTTTCGGGTCATCGAAGAGCTGCACAGCCAGGGCCTGACGATTTTTCTGGTCGAGCTGAATGTTCACCAGACACTTAAAATCGCCGACTACTGCTATGTGATGGAAAACGGCCGCATCGTCAAGGAAGGTACGGGAAAAGACCTGGAGAAAGATGCCTCCATCCGTGAAGCGTATCTGGGATTCTGATGCTTTTCTCTATTCCATTCCGTACGAGCGATTTCCGCTTGCAGCTCTTTGGCTGTCTTGCTGTTGCACCCAAGAATTTTTTTTACAGTACCAGCAGCAACCATCTCGCATTGAAAGATGTAGACAAACTCCAGTAACTCCTGAAAGTTGAAAAAATCTTGCTGATAATCGTTGGGAGATTGGCTGGCAAAAAACACCACCACGCCTTTGGAGCGACCTTCACGGATGATTCGTTGCAGGAAAATATTTTTCTGACTGAGATAGTTGTGTGCCTCGTCGATGACAAGGATCGACCGAATGGTCCGGCGTCCATCGGTCATCGTCATCGGTCATCGGACTATCCGGCATGTCCGCCATTTCCTTGTTCGGACGTTTCATCTCGCTGCCGCTGAAATTCGGACTGCCCGGAACTTTGGCACCGACTTTGGCAAGCGAAAGTGCAAACGCCATCCGCGCCAGAGTCGCCTTTTCCAGCTTCGTTTCAAAGCGCAGGGCGCTCAGGATTTCATCAGCCTCATTCGATGTGTACAGTCGATCCGCCATGGCTCAGTTCTCCCAGAAATAACCGGTCTTGAAAGTAGTCAGTTCCTGCCGCTGATCAAAGGTCAGGCAGCCTGCTCCGCTCAGGTGCGACTTCAAGCTCCGATAATAGTTGGTGTCGATCTCGGTATCGGTGGAGAGAATCACGACCTGATCTCCGGCATTGGGAAAGTAGTTGTTGACGATGTTATCCCTGTGCGTGCTGTCCAGTCGGGAGAGCGGTGTGTCGATGATGATCGGGAGTTTGAGCTGACTGGTCTGTGCCAACCCCCACAACAGCGAGATAGCGAACACCTCCTTTTCACCCGCCGACAGGCCGGATTTTTTGATCTCATGCCCATAACGATCGCTGATACGCACCTCGTAAGTCTTGTCGTCGATCGGTCAGGTCTTTGATCAAACCACTGCGGCTGGAGAGTCTTCCGGAAGCCGCCTATCCTCTGTTGTCAGATTCATGGTTTTTCCCCTTCTTTCCTGCAGCATTGCTGTATGGCAACTGTTTGACCAGCGTATCGAAATCGCTTTCAAACAGCCGATCCTGCGCAATGCGGTATTTCTCGAACTCGTTCTCGGCAAAACTTCTGGAAATTTCAGCGCTGACCTTGCCAGGGTGATCCAATATATCCCGTTCGTTGAATTGCAAAAAGGCATCCAGTTTCTGGACCCAATCCCGCATGGTCATCGCTTTCCGGTTTTGCGCCTGCATTTCGGCGTAGTCCAGATACATGGTCACAATCCGGTTCAGGCCATCCAGTTCCTCTTCATTCAAATAGTTCTTGGCGATGGACACATCCGGTTTGCGGATAGGGCCTGCAGGGGCGTTTTTCCAGGAAGTAAGTCCCATGTTCTGTTTCCGGCTATCCGCCCGGCTATGGATGATTTCGGCGGCGGTCTGTCGGGTGATGGCCCAGTGGAGCTTGTTTTGAACGGTAGCAAAGAAACGCTGAGTCTCTTCGGCATCTTTGTTGTAATCGGCGCTGCATTGGGCGTAGATATCGGTGATTTTTTGGTAAAAACGTCTTTCACTGGACCGGATATCCCTGATCCGGGCGAGCTGTTCTTCAAAATAATCCTGTCCGAAGATGCGAGTGGGATTTTTAAGGCGCTCATCATCCATGGCAAAGCCCTTGATGATGTACTCTTTCAGACGCTCCGTCGCCCAGATACGGAAAAGTGTTGCCTGCTTAGAGTTCACCCGGTAACCGACCGAGATGATGGCATCCAGATTGTAGAACTTGACGGCTTTGGTTTGCGTTTTGCCTTCAATGGCGCCATGCGGAGTGGTCTGTTCCAAAATGGAACTGACCACATTTTCTTTCAATTCACCGGATTCAAAGATGTTCTTCAGGTGCTTGGTGACGGCGGGGCGCTGCACGCCGAAAAGCTCGGCAATGCGATCCTGCGTCAGCCAGATGGTTTCATCTTTCAGGAATATTTCCACTTTCACCTTGCCGTCCGGTGTCGTGTAGAGCAGAAACTCCGTGAATGTTTTGTTGGGAACGATGTGGCTCTTTTTGCCCCTCATGCCTGAACCGCCTCCTCGATGAGCTGTTCGACGCGGGATTTGGCCTGGTCGAGAAGTTCTCTTGACCGTTTTTCGCATTCTGTTGCTTGATCGTACAACGTCCGGATTTCTCGCTGGATGGATGATGGAGCATCCCAGACCTGGAATTTGCGAATATCGAAAGGGTAAAGCTCCAATTGCCCCGATGAACCGCGCTGGTATTTTTCCACCTGAAGTTTTCCGGCAAGGCTGTTGAGGTAAAAAGACAAATATGCAGGGTCAAGCGTGGACGTCCGAAGGATAGTGACGTGGTTGTCCGGGATGGCATGATGCTCACTTATGAGATAGGGAGCTGCACGACCGACAGTACCGCGTCCCGTGCCATTGATCAGCATATCTCCACATTGAATCTGGAATATGGGAACTGGATTGGGTTTAGCGTGTCGGTTTTCTTGGAAGGAAATCCGGCTTTCCAGAATGTGCTTTGAATTGAGAACTGGAAACCCTTCCGCAGAATAATCTGGTTGTTTTCCGCGCTGACAATAGGCCAGAAGAGAACCAAGCGGAACAAGCTTCACATGCTTTGGTAGTTTTTCCTTCAAGTTGTCGAAAGCGGGGTAATAATGTTCGGCATCGATTCGACGTGAAAGCTCCAGATCACTATATGATTTGAAACCAGAGGGATACGTAGCTTTTTCATCTTTCTTAAGGAAAGATGAGTCTGCACCTGACCTGTTATAAAACGATCTATCTGGAATCGACCAAATTTACTCTGCAAAAAAGCCCAGACAAAATAAGGGGAGACACCATTATTGTGAATGGATATCCTCCCTATATCTTGATCAATATTGGCGGGTGGAATTTCTTCAGTGACTAATCCGATTTGACCAATTGCGCCAGCAGTCGTTACCAAGACATCATTAACAGCCAAACTTGAACGTAGGTTGTTGTTATGTGTGAGAGACGATCGGCGTTGGTTTTGTCGATGAGACCTTCCTTTATACACCTGGCAGTAACTTGTCATATCTCGCTGTTCTCATCCAACTTGAAGTCTCCATGCTGACCATCTGTTATTATGGCTACCGATCCAATATAAATGGTTGGAAAAGCCTTTATCTCCTCCTCAAAAATCATGTGGTTCATCGTGGATTAGCGTGACAATAACACAAGTCCGCTGGTTCCCAAGCTCCAGCTTGGGAACCGACACCACGAAGCTCCAGCTTCGTGTCATTTTCCATGATTCATGTTCGATGAGCCCAGCCTTGGACTTTCCCCGATTCTGGTTCAAGAAATGTTTCGGGTCATCGAAGAGCTGCACAGCCAGGGCCTGACGATTTTTCTGGTCGAGCAGAATGTTCACCAGACACTTAAAATCGCCGACTACTGCTATGTGATGGAAAACGGCCGCATCGTCAAGGAAGGTACGGGA
>CAJBLH010000215.1 GCA_903953895.1 uncultured Desulfobacteraceae bacterium
TAATTTTTGACTTGTTAAGAACTTTAATGACAACATTGGTTTAATTAAATATGCACCAATGACTTGTTCATAATAGACAGTTTTTAAACAATCCTTTATCAGACTTATTAATCGATGAAATTCATAGCCGATCTTCATGTACATTCGCGTTTTTCCCGGGCGACGTCTAAAAAACTTGACCCGAAGCATTTATATATATCCGCCCAATAAAAGGAATTACCCATCCGGACTGGTTCAAGGAAATAAGCAATAAACTCGAACCTGCTGAACCGGGATTATATCGGTTGAAAACAGTTATTGAAAAAACCTGTAATGAAGCGGTTCCCCCGTCATGTCACGGCAATGTCCGTTTTATGCTGAATTATGAGATCAGCAATATCTATAAAAAAGAGGGAAAAACCCGAAAAAATCATAATTTGATTTTTTTATCGGATATAGCTGTTGCGGAGTCATTGAATCGAAAACTGGCTGGAATTGGGAACATCATCTCCGACGGCAGACCGATATTGGGACTTGATACCTGAAATCTTCTTGAAATGACTCTTGAGGCTGGAGATCAGACATTTCTGGTTCCCGCGCATATTTGGACCCCCTGGTTTTCACTTCTGGGATCTAAATATTCCAATGTTGAAAGAAGCGATTGAAAGGATGCGGAAAGGCCGTATTCATATTGCTCCAGGTTATGATGGTGTATTTGGAACAATTCAAATTTTTACAGAAGATGAAAAAAAGCGATTTTGATGAAAATGATAAAAACTGGCGCGATTTGACTTTTTACGAAAATATAGGTATTTATGATTCAATAAGAATAAGTACCTGATTGCAACACTTTAGAAAATTGAATATAAAAGTCTTTAAATATAGTATGTTATATTAATAATTTTACTTAAACTGTATTTGGTTGTAATTTTGGAAATGGCTGAAAAAAAATTAATCAGAACAATTTATCTTGAAAATGATTTACTACTATCACTTTATGATGAATCAAGAAAAATTGCCGGAGATAGATGGCAAGTCAATTTGATGGTTACGATTCAAATTTTGACGGCCCATGTTAAATTTACCCAAATAGATAAAATAAATAGAGATGAAATAATACAGACAGTTGGCGAACAGATTAATTATGAAAAAAAACTAATTCGAAATTTTGTTGCAGATCATGAAAAGGAGGAAATCGTTTCAGCAATGTGTGATTCGTTTTTGCAAAATATAAAGCCCTATCTTTCTCACCAACAATTTGCAGAACGATTTGTAATTAAGTGTTACGCCGATTCTCTGGAAAAACGTAAATGGGTGAATGTTGACAGAACCCTAATGGGTGGTCCGGACTATAAAAAAGTCTTGTAGCAATTCCAAGTAAACGCTTGACTTCTGAATAGCGGGATTAAATATTTTGCAATGATCAAAGGGGCAGCGAAACTTGACTTGGATAGGATTACGTGACTTCAACCTGTTAGCGAAAGGAGAAATCATGATAAAACTACAGAAGAATACATGGATTCGACTGTTTTTTACAATATTAACGATATTCGTATGTATCCCCTCTGCTAAATCCGATATTTATGTTTATCGAGATAACAGTGGTGTTCGTCATTTCACCAATGTTCCAACATCTCCGAAATATCGTCTTTATTTGAAAAATACCCCCAATAAATATTTTGAATCCAGTCTGATCGGAAGATTTTCTACAAACTTCGATTCCAATCAATATGATGATCTTATTCAAAAAGCTTCTCTGCGACATGATGTCGATTTTTCTTTATTGAAATCCATCATAAAAGTAGAATCAAATTTTGACTGTTATGCTGTTTCTCAAAAAGGTGCCAAAGGTCTGATGCAGATCATGCCTGAAAATTACACTTTTCTGAATATCAGAAATCCGTTCGATCCAGAAGAGAATATCATGGGTGGTGCGCTTTATTTCAAGCAAATGCTTGAAAAGTTTAATAAAATAGAATTGGCATTAGCCGCCTACAATGCTGGACCCAACATGGTTGATAAATATAACGGAATTCCACCGATTTCAGAAACCAAAGGATATGTAAAAAAGGTTATGTCCCATTATAAAGGTATGTCGGAAAACAACAAAAAATCAACTTAGGAAAAATGGACTATGGGCTTCCTTTTTGATAACTGGCTGCAATCCGATCCGATGCTTGAATCTTATCGGTCTATACTTGAAAATAGGATTCGACTGCGGAAAGAAAAGAAAAATGAAATCATAAAAAATCAGGGTTCACTTTATAATTTCGCTGGTGTTCATAATTATTTAGGGCTTCACCATGAAACAGACCATTGGGTATTTCGGGAGTGGGCTCCGTTTGCATCTAAAATTTTTTTCATTGGAGATATCACCGGCTGGGAAGAAAAAAAAGAATTTCAGCTCAAACGAATCAGCCCGGAAGGAATATGGATAATTTATATTCCTGAATATGTTCTGCATCACGAAGATTTGTTTCGGCTTCGAATCCACTGGGAAAACGGACAGGGAGATAGAATTCCCGCGTATGCTCGCAGGGTCGTACAGGATCCGGTCAATCATATTTTCAATGCTCAAGTATGGTGTCCGGAATCCGCCTATCGATGGAAAACACCAAAAATTAAAAAAAAATCAACCCTTCTGATTTATGAAGCCCATGTTGGAATGGCTCAGGATGCCGAAAAAGTTGGTTCTTTCAGGGAATTTATAGATAACGTCATTCCCAGAGTTGTAAACGCCGGTTACAATACACTTCAGTTGATGGCCGTTCAGGAACATCCTTATTATGGTTCCTTTGGGTATCAGGTGTCGAGTTTTTTTGCCGTATCTTCCCGGTTCGGGTCACCCGACGAATTCAAAGAACTGATTGATACAGCGCATGGATGTGGATTGATGGTCATCATGGATTTGATCCATTCCCATGCCGTCACCAACGAAGTGGAAGGTCTCAGTCGTTTCGACGGATCCACTTACCAGTATTTTCATGAGATTCCCAAAGGCATTCATCCCGCCTGGAATTCCAGATGTTTCGACTACCAAAAATCGGAAGTACTGGCCTTTCTGCTGTCCAACTGCCGGTTCTGGCTGGAAGAATATCACCTTGATGGATTCCGTTTCGATGGTGTTACCAGTATGATGTACGATCATCATGGACTGGGTACGGTATTTAACAGTTATCAACTTTATTTTGATGAAACGGTTGATGAAAACGCGCTGATATATCTTGCGCTAGCCAACGAGCTGGTTCATGAAATCAATCCCGAGGCCGTTACCATTGCAGAAGATGTCAGCGGTATGCCGGGACTTGCGGTATCGGTTTCTGCCGGAGGAATCGGATTTGACTATCGCTTTGCAATGGGTGTTCCCGATTACTGGATACGTTTGATAAAGGAATATTCAGATGAAACTTGGCCGATTGATCATTTATGGTTTGAATTGACCAATCGTAGGCCGGACGAAAAAACCATCAGCTATGCTGAGTCTCATGATCAAGCTCTTGTTGGAGACCAAACTCTGATGTTTAGACTGGTGGGATCGGCCATATATGATGCAATGTCTATTCATCAACAAACCAATCTTCTTGTGGACAGGGGAATGGCGCTGCACCGGCTGATCCGTTTTGTCACGATCATCACTGCCGGCAGCGGATATTTGAATTTTATGGGAAATGAATTTGGCCATCCGGAATGGATTGATTTTCCGCGTGAAGGGAATAATTGGTCTTATCAATTTGCCAGAAGGCAGTGGCATTTGGTCGATGATATGAACCTGCGATACCATTTATTGGCCTGTTTCGATCAGGAAATGATCACTCTGGTAAAGACATTTCGTATTCTTGAAAGTTCCCATATAACACTTATCTATATGAATAATTATGATAAGATACTGGTCATTGAGCGTGCCGAACTGTTTTTTGTATTTAATTTTCATCCCTTGAGTTCTTTTGAAGATTATGAAATACCCTTTTCCCCGGGAAAATATCAAATGATATTTCACAGCGATTTGCACGAATTCGGGGGGCAAGGCCGGTTAAAAAACGGTCAGATTCATTTTACGGCCACCCAATCCACAGATAATAAAACACTTCATTCCATCCGTCTGTATTTACCTACTAGATCCGCCTTGGTACTTCAATCGGCTGACATAAGCTGATACGATCATTCCTTATCATTGTCATTTATAAAAACCAAATCATGGCAGAAAGCGTTTTGTAATAATATTCAAGAAAACGGGAGATCAAATGAAATTAGGCATTATCGGCTGTCCGGGATCAGGGAAAACCACTGTATTTGAAGCCTTGACCCGAAGTCTTTCTGTTATGATGGCAAAGGCTGAACCCCGCATTGGCACTCTTCAGGTACCGGATTACCGAGTGGATGTTTTAAGTCGGATGTACCAGCCCCGCAAAACCATTTATGCTCAGATAGAATATCTTTTGCCTGGAAAATCACCTGCCAAAAAAGATGCCGGAAAAGAACAAACCGCCTGGTCCCAGGTTCGGGACTGCGATGCAATCATCCTTGTTATTCGAAATATTACGGGAATTGCAGGAGACTCTCCACAACTGGTGTCCGATTTTCTAAAGATCAACCAGGAACTGATGATTTCAGATATGGTTGTAGTTGAAAAACGTCTGGAACGTCTGGAAAATGACAAAAAACGCGGTAAAAAAATTGATACTGACGAATTATCACTTATCACCCAATGTTTGAAACACCTGGAAAATGAGATGCCACTCCGAAAAATACCGGTACTGGCGGCTGCTCCGGGACTCAGGGGTTTTGCGTTCATGTCAGCCAAGCCCATGATGGTACTGTTCAACAATACGGATGATGATGATGTCATGCCGGATATTCCGAATATTACGACGATGGAACATTGCATGATCATCAAGGCCAAGCTCGAGCAGGAACTGAATCGTATGTCCGAGGATGAGGCCAGGGAATTTCTGACTGAATTCAATATTACGGCATCGGCTACGGATCGCGTGATACAGATGTCCTATAGCCTGCTGGGACTCATGTCTTTTTTTACGGTCGGGGAAGATGAAGTCCGGGCCTGGACCATACATAAAGGAACATCGGCTCTTGATGCAGCCGAAGTCATTCATTCCGATATTAAAAAAGGATTTATACGTGCGGAAATCATCGCTTATAACGATCTGATGGATGCAGGAAATCAGGCGGAAGCACGAAAACGCGGAACTTTTCGGCTGGAAGGAAAATCGTATGAAGTTCAGGATGGAGATATCATCAATTTTAGGTTCAATATCTGAAAATACCAGGTTGCAGAGAGAGAAAGGGTTAATTGAAATATCTTGTTCAAAAATATAAATATGATAGAACTATTGGGATAACAAGTAGTTATTATCAAGTATAAGTATTCTGTACGGCAGAGTTTATTTTTTTGAATATAATAGAAATCTTTATTACTTTTTATATCAGAATGTTAATAAAAAGCGATAAAAAACAAGTTTATGGTTTTGAACTTTTTCTTCTGCCAGTATCGTTCCAACAGCAGAGAATTAAAAAATTATTCTTATAACATACTGAAATATGAATAGATAATAATAAAACAATATAATATACAAAAAAATCAGCTTTTGGCAAAGTGTTTGCTTGTTGTGAAGTCAAACCTAATAATTTCTTCATCTTTTTCCTCCTTTAAAAGCACTGGCCGGGGCGTTCCCGGCCAGTGCTTTTTTGTCTTATAGAATCAATAAGAACAGAAGTATCAATCCTCCTGAAGTTCTTTCAGATTGGCAAAAAAATCCAGAGATTGAGGATTACTGAGGGCATCTTTATTTTTAACCGGCTGATTCTGAATCACTTTCTTTACAGCCAGTTCTACTTTTTTCATGTTCAGGGTGTATGGAATGGCCGGTACTTCAATGATCTTGGCTGGTACGTGCCGGGGTGATGCATTGGCCCGAATTACCCGACATATTTTTTGCTTGAGTGCTTCTGACATAGTGTGGCCAGCCATCATTTTAATGAACAGGATGACTCGAACATCATTTTTCCAGTCCTGTCCGATAACCAGGCTGTCTTCAATTTCCTCCAGTTGTTCCACTTGGCGGTAGATTTCAGCGGTTCCGATGCGGACACCACCGGGATTTAAAGTGGCATCTGATCTGCCGTAAATTGTTACGCCGCCTCTTTCATTGATTTCAATAAAATCTCCGTGCCGCCAGACATTGGGGTAAACATCGAAATAAGCGGAATGATATTTTTTTCCGTCCGAATCATCCCAGAAATAAATGGGCATGGAAGGGAAGGGCGCGGTGCAGACCAATTCGCCTTGTTGTTCGATAACAGGTTTTCCGTCACTGTCAAAGGCTTCCACTTTCATGGCCAGTCCCCGACATTGGAGTTCTCCGGCATATACCGGACCCATCGGGTTTCCCAAAGCAAAACAACCGTTCAGGTCGGAGCCGCCGGATATCGAGGCAAGCTGAAGATCATTTTTGATCGCTTCATAAATGAATTCGAATCCTTCGATGGAAAGCGGAGATCCGGTGGAAAGCACCGATCGAAGCGATGATAAATCATATTCGTTTTTGGGAATGAGTCCAGTATTTTGAAGGGCTGTGATATATCCGGCACTGGTTCCGAAAACCGTAATTTTTTCGTCTTGAGCCATTTTCCATAATGTACCCGGCTCTGGATGAAATGGATTACCGTCGTAAAGTACCAGAGTCGCTCCACTGGCCAGGCCGCTGACGAGCCAATTCCACATCATCCAACCGCAGGTCGTAAAATAAAACAACACGTCATTTCTTTTCAAATCTACATGTAGGACATGTTCTTTCAGATGATGCATCAAAATACCGCCGGCACTTTGCACCATGCATTTGGGAAGGCCGGTTGTGCCGGATGAATACATGATATAAAGCGGATGGTCGAAGGGCAGTTGTGTAAAGGTGAGTTCTGGAACAGGTCCGGAATGTCGAAAATCCCGATAGTGCAATGCATTTGGGATGTTTCGGATATCCGGTTCAGTTTCAGTATAGGGTATAACCACCACTTTTTCTATGGAAGGCAGCTCATTGAGGATTCCTGAGATGCGATCCAGGCAATCCATGGCTTTTCCCTTGAACCAGTAGCCGTTTGCCGTAAAGAGAATTTTTGGTTTGATCTGTCCAAAGCGATCTAAAATTCCCTTGATACCGAAATCCGGCGAACAGGAAGACCATACTGCACCCAGGCTGGTTGCAGCCAGCATGGCGACTATGGCCTGGGGCATATTCGGAATAAATCCCACAACACGTTCACCGGGCTTGACTCCTGCGGCTTTAAGGGCAGCAGCGACTCTTGCTACTTCTTCATAAAGTTCGGCATATGTGGTATGGGTTGAGGGCAGACTCTCTCCTTTGAATATCAGAGCTATTCGATCATCTCGATATCTCAGCAGGTTTTCTGCAAAATTCAGACTTGCGCCAGAAAACCACTTCGCTCCGGGCATGCGTGTTGGATCATCCACCACCGTGGTATAGGGCGTCGAAACTTTTACTTGAACAAACTCCCAGAATAATTCCCAAAAATCCGAAATATGATCTATCGACCACTGATAGAGATCAGGATATTTAGTAAAATTCTGGCCAAACCGCGCATTGACAATATTCATGAAGCTGAACATGTTTGTCTGCTGAATCATTTCTTCCGAGGGTTTCCACAACATTTTTCCCATACCATTTCCTTTCTGTGTTAATGTCAAACCAATTGAATTTCTTTACAGATTGAATTAAGAGATATGAACTATATTCAATTGTTTCATAATGGATAATTCACAAACTTTCAATTTAAAAATACCCATTTTTTGCTCATAACATTGGTGTAGTTCAAACAATGAAGAAAGAAATCATCGATATTCTGATTGTGGAAGACAGCAAAGCCCAGGTAAACTACCTGAAAATTTTGCTTGAAACACATGGCTTTCGCATCACTGTTGCCCGGGATGGCCGGGAAGCTGTTCGTGTTTTCCAGACCCCATTCATTCCACAAATTGTCATTAGCGATATTGTTATGCCGAATATGAACGGATATGAGCTGTGCAGTCATATCAAAGGTCAGAAGAATCTTAAAAACATTCCGATTATTCTGTTGACATCCCTTTCCGACCCTGAAGATGTCATTAAGGCGCTGGAGTGTGGCGCCGATAATTTAGTTACCAAACCATTCAGTGAAAATCTTTTGATCAACCGTATTCATGCCGTGCTATTGAACAAAAAACTGAGAGCAGGATCAAGTTCCCAAAAAGGGATAGAAATTCATTTTGCCGGAAAACAGCATGTCATTACCGCTCAGCATCAGCAGATCATCGATCTTCTGTTTTCAACTTACGAAAATGCAGCCTATAAAAACCGCCAGCTGGAGATTGTAAACGATCAGCTTGTCACATTTCAGCGAAAGCTGGAAAAAGATATTATAGAACGAAAACAGGCTGAAAAACGGTTATTCGAATCTGAACAGAGACTGAATTTGGTGTTGAATACGGTTCAGGCCGGCGTGGTGATCATTGATACCCATACGCATGTTATTGCCGATGTTAATCAATATGCGGCTGATTTGATTGGTCTTTCCAAGGAGCGCATCATTGGAAACACCTGCCAGCAGTTTATTTGTCCTGCGCAGCCCAACACATGTCCATTTGCTGAAGCTGAATGTAAGACAGACAGTTCCGAACAGATTCTGATACGTGACAGCGGCGATTTTCTACCAATTCTAAAAAAAATCACTCCCATTCAGATCAACCAGCGGGAATATCTTCTGGAAAGTTTTTCAGATATTACCGAGCAGGTTCGTGCTAAAGAGGAAATTCTCAAGGCCAAGGTTGCGGCTGAGGCGGCCAATATGGCTAAAAGCGATTTTTTGGCCAATACCAGTCATGAGATTCGAACTCCCATGAATGGCATTATCGGTATGACAAATCTTCTTTTGGACACCCATCTTTCACCGGATCAACAGGATTATGCCGAAACCATTCGCAGTTGTGCAGATTCACTCATGACGATCATCAACGACATTCTGGACTTTTCCAAAATCGAAGCTGGGAGAATGGATTTGGAAATACTGGATTTTGATATACGCATCATGATGGATGAAGTGTCTGATCTGTTGGTAGCCAGAGCTTTTGAAAAAGGATTGGAAATGGCATGTCTCGTGAATCACGATGTGCCATCCCGCCTGAAAGGTGATCCGGGAAGACTTCGGCAGGTGTTGATGAATCTTGCCGGAAATGCCATTAAATTCACTGAAAAAGGACAGGTGATCATTCAGGCAGCAATTGACAGGGAGGAGGAAAAATATGTCACGATCCGTTTTATGATTACAGATACTGGAATCGGTATTCCCGAGGATAAAAAGTATCGGCTGTTTCAGTCATTTTCGCAGGTGGATGCTTCAACCACACGCCGTTATGGCGGCACCGGCTTGGGGCTGGTCATTTCTAAACGGATTGCCGAAATGATGAATGGGCAAATTGGTTTTGACAGTCGGGAAGGCTGTGGATCCACTTTCTGGTTTACCGCTGTTCTGGAAAAACAAACAGAGGGTCTGAAAAAAGAGCCGGTTCTAACGACCGATGTTCAGGGACAACGGATTCTGATCGTGGACGATAACCGGATAAACCGGCAAGTTTTGAAAGATCAGCTTAAAAGTTGGGCTTGTCTCGTAGAAGAGGCCGATAATGGTGAAGATGCGCTGTCTCTGTTGCTTCTGGCTGCAAATAACAATGCGCCTTTTCACCTGGTGATTATCGACATGATGATGCCGGGTATGGACGGAAAAACATTGGGAAGAAAAATCAAGGCTGATACTCGGATTACCGGTACCGCCCTGGTGATGCTGACTTCAGCAGGCAGGCGCGGTGATGCCGAACAGCTTCAGGACATCGGTTTTTCAGCTTATCTTACCAAACCAATCAAGCGGCTTCAACTGCACGAATGCCTGTCTACGGTTTTGGGAACGCTGCAGACCGTTGTCAATAAGCCTGTCATACCCATAGTGACGCGACATACCCTGTCTGAGGAGAAAAAGCACAGCATACGCATTCTTATCGCTGAGGACAATCTGGTCAATCAGAAAATTGCTCAGAAAATGCTGGAAAAATTTGGCTATTTTTCGAATACGGTTTCAAATGGCCATGAGGCTGTCATAGCGCTCGGCATGAGCGATTATGATCTGGTTTTGATGGATGTGGAGATGCCAGTAATGGATGGATTGTATGCCACAGCCCAAATCCGCAATCCTGAATCGAATGTTCTGAATCACAATGTTCCCGTGATTGCCATGACCGCTCACGCCATGAAAGGAGATCGGGAAAAATGCTTGGAAGCCGGCATGGATGATTATTTATCCAAGCCGGTCAAGCCACAGGAATTGTTGAATGTGGTTGAAAAATGGGTGCGGAAGGTCGGAACGGAGGGATCAACGCCCGCTGTCATCGGTCATCTTTTTCAGGATCAGACATGCATTGGTTCCCCCAAATCCGAATGAATTGGACATGGCGTAAATCACATTCTTTTTTCTGGCTTGTTTGGGAACGTAATCCAGATCGCATTCCTGTGAAGGGTTTTCCAAATTCAGTGTAGGGGGGACCACACCGTGATGGATGGCCAGGGCGGTAAAAACAGTCTCGATGCCGCCGCCTCCACCTAGAAGATGACCGGTCATCGACTTGGTGGCGCTGATGGCGATCCGATAGGCATGGTTTTTGAAGACCGATTTGATCGCCATTGTTTCATACAGATCGTTCATCTGTGTAGAAGTGCCGTGAGCATTGATGTGATCGATTTCAGTTTCCGATATACCGGCATCCTTGATGGCTGCCTGCATACAGCGAGCCGCGCCCTCTCCTCCGGGTGCCGGTGCGGTCATATGAAATGCATCGCCGCTCATGCCATACCCCACAACTTCCGCATAGATTTTTGCGCCTCTTTCGAGGGCCATGTCGAGAGCTTCAAGTATCAGAATTCCGCTGCCCTCGCCGACAACGAATCCATCTCTTTGGCTGTCAAAAGGTCTTGACGCTTTTTCCGGATCATCATTGCGTGTAGATAGAGCTTTCATGGCATTGAAACCGGCAATGCAGGTGGGGGTAATGACCGATTCCATTCCGCCGGTGATCATCACATCCGCAGCTCCTCTCTGAATGATTTTAAAAGCGTCTCCCACAGCATGGGTTCCAGCAGCGCAGGCAGTGGCGACCGATGCATTTGGTCCTTTGGCCTTAAAGTTAATGGCAATCATGCCGGGAGCCATGTTGCCGATCATCATGGGGATAAAAAACGGGCTTACCCGTCCGGGGCCTTTCTGATCGATAAGCCGGGCCGTTGTCTCGAGAACCGAAAGTCCTCCCAGTCCGCAGCCCGTCAACACCCCCACACGTTCTGAATTCGTGTCGTCGATGGTTAAGCCCGAGTCTTCTGTTGCCATGCGGGCTGCAGCCAAGGAATAGGCAATGAACCGCTCGATTCGCCTGGCTTCTTTTTTAGGTAAAAAATCCTCGGGATGAAAATTTTTGACTTCACCGGCAATCCGGGTTTCAAAACAGGAGGTGTCAAAGCGGGTGATTTCTCCAATACCGGATTTACCGTCACATAATGCCGACCAAGTTTCATCCTTGCCGATTCCTATCGGCGTTACCAGACCCACACCTGTTATCACAACCCTTCTGTTCAATGAGTCCTCCTTTTCTATCGCAAATTCAGCTACTGCACAGCCGATTTCACTCTGAAAATCAGTGAGAATCGATGAAGTTGATGGCGTCTTTCACGCGAACGATTTTTTCTGCCGCTTCATCGGAAATTTCAATATCGAATTCCTCTTCCATGGACATGATGAGTTCCACTAGGTCCAGAGAGTCTGCGCCCAGATCATCCACAAAAGAAGCCTCCGGCACAACTTCAATGAGATCGACGCCAAGCTTTTCGGCTATGATTTTTTTGACTTTATCTTCAACAGACATGATTCCTCCTTGAGTATTCAAAACTGCATAGCAAGCTGTCAGCGAAATATCACTGGCTGTTATGCTTGCTGAAAATGGTTAATAAAAAAAGGCATCAATCCAGCTACATGTACATTCCGCCGCTGACATGAATCACTTGGCCGGTGATATAGGACGCGGCATCTGATGCGAGAAAAGCGACCACAGCGGTTACATCCTGCGGTTTTCCGAATCGGCCCAGCGGAATCTGCTCCAGCATGGCCACTTTGTTTTTTTCTGAAAGCACTTCGGTCATATCCGTTTCAATATATCCGGGAGCGATTGCATTCGCGGTGATATTACGGGATGCCAGTTCTTTGGCGATCGCTTTGGTAAATCCGATCATTCCGGCTTTTGAAGCGGAATAATTGGCCTGTCCGGAATTTCCCGTGATCCCGACCACGGAGGTGATATTGATAATCCTGCCGGAATGTTGTTTGATCATGGTTTTAGCTGCAATTTTGGAACAGAAAAATGCGCCTTTCAGATTGACGTCCATGACAGCGTCCCAGTCGCGTTCTTTCATTCTTACCAGAAGACCGTCTCGGGTTAGCCCGGCGTTGTTGACCAAAACATCGACTCGTCCGGTTTCAGAAAGAATCCGCTGAAAAAAACCGGTGATTGCTGATTCCGTTGAAATGTCGGCGCAAATACCGACTGCTGAACCGCCGGCAGCCTTGACCATTTCTTCAGTTTCGGCTGCGGCCTCAAGATTGGAAGCGTAATTGAAGTACACAGTGGTTTCGGGCCCAGCCATGGCGATACAGATCGCTCTGCCGATTCCTCTGGAGCCGCCGGTGATGACGATGGTGTGTTTTTCAGAACGGACTGTCACGGTTGTATCTGTTTCCTTGTCTTTTTTCGAATAGTTGTGGATTGAATTGGCCAGTTATTTTTCATGTTGAAAAACAATCGCACAAATTCTATCCATATCTTGAATCGTATTTTCGCAGGCGAAGGGAAGCTTCTGGCAGGAAATGGATTCCAGAAAATTCGAAATATCCGCCGAAGAGAACAATCCGTTACCCATCAAGATTCTCAGTATATTCCGGTAAACCAGCTCTGCGACTTCGGCGGCAAAAATACGGGACGCAGCCTGAATTTTTTGGCCCTGGGGATCACTGCCGAAGTCAATAGCAGCGGCTTTTCGGGCTAGACTTGCACCGATCTCGACATAGGTCATCATGTCTGCCAGGCAAAACATGACATGCTGGCTTCGGGTCAGGTGTTTTTCATGGGCCAGAAGAATCGTCCGGTTCAGTGCCTGGGCCGCCAGTCCATAATACAGGCAGCCTGCATGGTTGTTTTTCTGGTGCAGGGCTTCCATTTCATCTGCAATTGATCGGTAAAAAGCGCCCTTGGTTTTCCATGTTTTTTTCCAGCGGAACATACTGATGATATTCTGAAGAATTTCGCTGGTACCTTCATAGATGCAGGTGATTCGGACATCACGTTTAATTTTTTCAACCCCGAACTCCGTGATGTATCCATAGCCGCCAAGCGCCTGAATGGCATCGTCTGCGGCCTGGTTTGCGGTTTCCGAGGCAAACAGTTTGGCGATGGCGCCCTCGACTTGAAGGTTTGTATCTCCGCTGTCGATTCTCAGAGCAATCTCATCCAGGTAACTCGAAGCTGCTTCAAACCGGACAATATGCGGCACGATGAGTTTGTGGGTATATCCCTGTTTTTCAGACAGGGGAGAGCCGAACTGTATCCGGTCCCTGGCGTAGGGGATGGCGATGGAAAGAGCCGCCTCTCCAGCGCCAAGGGCCATGGCGGCCACCATCAGCCGGGTGTATCCAAAAACCGAATTAGCCTGTTTCAGACCTTGGCCTGGAACCCCGCCGACGAGATTTTCGATCGGCACACAGACATCGGTAAACGTCAGCGGTGAGGTGTTAGAAGCCCGAATGCCGTGTTTTTCTTCGCCTTTGCCCTGTACGAAACCGGGGGTACCTTTTTCAACAACAAAAAAAGAAGGTCCTTCGGGTGTCACTGCCAGAACCGTGATGAAATCCGCATAGCCGCCGGTGGAAATAAACTGTTTGGTGCCGTTGATTCGGTATCCTGTTACCGTTCCGGAAGCATCGCAAATCGGGTCGGCTTTGGTTTTCAGAGAGGCCAAATTACTGCCGGCGCCAGGCTCTGTTACGGCGTATGCCACCAGGGAACGGCCTTCGGCAATGGCACCCAGCCATTTTTCTTTTTGTGCGTCGGTACCGCCGACAATCAGCGGGTCTGCGCCGAGTTGAATGGCAAAAAAAGCGGTTGCTACTCCCAGGCAAACGCCGGCCATTTCACGGGTTAGCGCGCAGCAGTCTCTGGCGCCGCCGCTCATACCGCCATATGCTTCGGGTATAAAGAGCAGTTGAAGACCGATATCTGGACCCAGCAGCGTTCGAATAATGTCTTCCGGGAAAACTTCTTTGCGGTCAAAATCAAGAATGGTCTCTCGGGTTAAAAGCCGTGCTTTTATCTTGGGAACGACATCGAGTACCATCTGTCTGGATTCATCATCCAACCCATAGAGCGGAGCGCTGGTTTCATGCACTGAAGGAGACATCCGTTATCAATCCTCTTTGCCTTCGGTAATCTGCTTACCTTTATATTGACCGCAGCTCGGGCAGACATGGTGGGGAAGCTTGGCTTCACCGCATTCCGGGCAGGTTGACAGGCTTGGTGCTTCAAGATTCTGGTGTGAGCGCCGCATATCGCGTTTTGATTTGGATGTCTTATGTTTTGGAACAGCCATGAGTAATCTCCTAAGTATCTGTTTATAATTAAAATGTTTTTTATCTCAAGGTTTAAAAATGTAGGCATTAGTAATTGAAACTGGTCAATTTGTCAAGCTTTTTATGAAAAAGAGATTTTTTGGTATTGGAAAAGAGTTTTTAATTGCACTTAACTTATCAGGATATACTGTCAACGGTCATTTTCTTGACTTTTAAACTCCCACCCCACCCCAACCCTCCTTTGCTGGAGGAGGGAGTATATAAGGAAAGTTCAGATTATGTCCATGTATAGTCGCTTTTTGAAAGGAGAGGCCAGGTGGAATACTGTCTGTTCCGTCGAAGACAGGAATTGATGTGTGAATTTTTCCTTGCAAAGAATATTCTATCTCAAAACTATGTTCAAAGATAGACCTTTCCCCTTTATGATCGTTTTTAGCCGCGAAATACATGGAATATCGATTTTCTCGCCGGGATGATATCTGCTCATGAAGGGTTAACTCAATCTCCAGGCGCTGGTGGTTGTTTGTCGACGGCTTTTGTGGTATGATAGCCACCGTTAACGAATAGCTCAATTGCTTTTAACATTATAAGAGGCTGGGTTTTTACAACCAACAGATTTTTTTAATTAAAAATTAGTTTCGCAAAAGGGACTTTTTAGGAAGTTTATTATCACAAAAAGTATTCAATCAATATCCAATAATTACTAACAGTATTTGCTTAAAATGTTCTATTTTTTTATTTAACACTTTAATTGTATTCTATTTTTTGTTTTACTCATATTTACTATTCAGGTGAATCATAATGCGCATGGTTATTACTCGTTTTCCTCCAAGCCCCACGGGATATCTTCATGTCGGCGGGGCGCGAACCGCTTTGTTCAATTGGTTTTACGCTCGGCACACAAAAGGGCGTTTTGTTCTTCGTATTGAAGATACCGATACGGCCCGTTCCACACAGGCATCGGCGGATTCCATATTCGAGGCTTTGGAATGGCTGGGGATAGACTGGGATGAAGGACCTTATTTTCAATCTCAACGATTCCACATTTATGCGGAGTATGTTCAAAAACTTCTGGATACCGGCCATGCTTATTACTGCACCTGCTCTCCGGAAAAACTTGACGCCATGCGCCAGAACGCCATGGCAACCGGCGGAAAACCAAAATATGATGGTACATGTCGAGAAAAAATCCTTCCTAAAAGCAATGATGCTGTGGTCAGGTTTCGGGCGCCGTTGACCGGAACCACCGTTATTCAGGATGTGGTCAAGGGCGATATTGTTTTTCAGAATACTGAACAGGATGATTTTATCATTCAGCGCAGTGACGGCACGCCGACTTATAATTTCGTCGTGGTGGTGGATGATATTACGATGGGCATCAATACGGTCATCCGCGGGGATGATCATGTCAACAATACGCCCCGTCAGATCATGCTTTATGAGGCGCTGGGGGCTGAGCTTCCGGTTTTTGGCCACTTACCGATGGTTTTAGGCAAAGATAAAACCCGTCTCAGCAAACGTCATGGTGCCATGTCTGTAACCGCCTACCGAGATATGGGATTTTTGCCCGAAGCCATGATCAATTATCTGATTCGTCTGGGATGGTCCTACGGGGATCAGGAATTTTTTACGCGAGAAGAGTTGATCGAAAAATTTTCTCTGGAACATATTGGAAAATCTGCAGGCGTTTTTGATATCGACAAACTTCTTTCCCTGAACGCCGATCATATCAAGATCACTCCTCCCCGTTTGCTGACACCGCATCTTTTGCCATTTTTGAAAGCAAAGGGGTATTCCGCTGAAGAAGGAATTTATTTGGATCAAGTCATTCAAACATTGAACGCCCGCAGTAAAACCCTTGAGGAATTGGCGGAATCATCCCGTTTTTATTATGCAGATGCGGTTTCTTATGAACCTTCGGCTGTCGATAAATTTTTCAAAATGGAAGCACTGAATCCGTTAAATCTTTTGATTCAAAAAATGGAAGCGACCCCTAATTTTACGGTTGCCGTGCTTGAAGCGATCTTTCTATCGGTCATGGAGGCCACTGGGTTGAAACTCGGAAAAATCGCTCACCCCGTTCGCGTAGCTCTGACCGGTAAGACCGCCAGCCCAGGAATTTTTGAAATTATGGAAATTCTGGGAAAAGAACAGGTGCTTGCCAGGCTGAAGCAGGCCGTGCGTCATATAGTCGACATGAAATAAGCCAGGCCGTTGGTATTTCACATCTCTTTGCTGATTTGTGTCGAGCGGGATGTTTATAACCTTTAGATGAAATACATAAAAAAGAGGAAATATGCTCAGAGTCAAAGACATCATGACACCAGACGTTATCACGGTATCCCCGGAAACAGAAATTCTGCAGGCAGCCAGGATTATGGTGGAAAAACGGATTAACGGGCTACCGGTTCTGGATAGCCATGGGAAAGTCGTTGGCATTCTCTGCCAGAGTGATCTGGTATCCCAGCAGAAAAGTGTTCCCATTCCATCGCTTTTTTCACTTATGGATGGATTTATGCCATTGACATCATTAAAAAAAATTGAGAAAGAGGTTGAAAAGATTGCCGCTTTGACTGTAGCTCAGGCCATGACACACAAACCGACTACCGTTTCGCCGGAAACCGGCATAGAAGAAGTGGCATCGCTCATGGTGGACAGAAATTTTCATACACTTCCTGTGGTAGAGGGTGGTAGGCTGGTAGGTGTTGTTGGAAAAGAGGATATCTTAAAGACACTGTTGCCGTCCTGATGGATTTCAACCTGAGCATATTTTTAAAAAGACGGTGGCTTTTATATGAAAGCTGAAGAAGAACAACAAATCTTTCAATTCAACAGTCAGTTGTCTCGGGATATTCAGTTACGTCTAGTGAAAACACGTAACGAATCCGGCCGAAATATCGAAGATTTTTGCACGGCGCTGCAGCAGACAGCACCAAAAGTTCATATCATTCATGAAAAAGAAGACTCCGATATACCAACCGAGCTGCGGATTCATCCCCGCATCCGCTATCGGTCCGTTCCGCTCGGCCGTGAATTGGGTCCTTTTCTCAAAACGCTGATGTGGAGTTTCGACATCCAGACGCCGCCGTCGGCTCCACCGCTTCTGAGTGATCTGGCTCTACCGGCGGAATTGAAACTCTATGTTTCTGCACACTGTCCGTTTTGTCCCGGCATTGTAGAAAGCCTTATTCCCCTTGCGCTGTCCAGTATCTGGGTTCGACTGACGGTGACTGATGCCGGCCTGTTCATGGATGAAGCCCGAAAAGACCACATTCAGTCGGTTCCCACGCTGGTCATGGATTCGCAGTTCCGATGGACTGGCACCGTCAGTATCCTGGAAGTCATTGATGTAATGATTCATCGGGATCCTTCCCGGCTTGAATCTGACACCTTGATGAACATGATTGCAGACGGCAATGCCGGACTTTTGGCCCAGATGATGCTGGAAAAAGGCATGATTTTTCCGGCGCTGCTGGATCTTCTGGTTCATCCCAAATGGCCCGTCCGTCTTGGCGCCATGGTAGCCTTGGAAACGGTCGCTGCGGAAAAACCAGCGCTGGCTCAAAAAATGGCGGCTCCATTATGGGATCGTTTCGATGTGGTGGATGATAAGGTTAAAGGGGATATTCTGTATCTGGTGGGGGAGATCGATACCGGCGCTTCTCTTGGGCGGATACAGGATATTCTGAACCGAAAAGCGGACTATGATGTGGAAATCATCGAGGCTGCCGACGAAGCCTTCGAGAAACAGAAGGGATACATACAATATGTTTTCAGCTCTGGAGAGGATTTGTCGAATCCACGCTAATCTAACAAAAAGCAGAATGGATGTTTATACCCGATACGCCAGTAAATAAAAATGACGAAGAAAATGAGCGAAAGGTAAGACATAAGCTCTATGCAGCAATTTTAGAACGTTATGCTATTATCTCGACTTTGTACATTTTCATGGCATGGTGGCCCGCCTACCACTTAATTTGTTCCATGCTCTTTGATAAATTTTCCAATATTCATTTTCTGCAGGACAAATGCTGAGACTTCCGCTATAGGATAA
>CAJBLH010000216.1 GCA_903953895.1 uncultured Desulfobacteraceae bacterium
AATAGATTTGCCACTACACGCTGATATTATTACACATTCTACTTATCGTTCAGGCACTAGATACGTTTTCCATGGATGTTCCAGCTCCGGAAACTTACGAGGCATGGACATATCTTTTTCATCGCACCCGAGGTGTATTTGAAAAACCGCTGATTCTGTTTATTGATGAATTCGACAGCCTGCCTGCCGTGGTCATCGATCGTCTGGTGTCGTTGTTTCGAGATATCTATCTGAATCGAAACCAGTATCGTATTCACGGGTTGGCTTTGATCGGGGTACGTGCCGTTTTGGGACTGGACAGCGAGCGAGGCTCTCCGTTCAATATCCAGAGAAGTCTCCACGTTCCCAATTTCACATTGGACGAAGTGACGGACCTGTTCGATCAGTACCAACAGGAAAGCGGGCAGATCGTCGATCCGGAGGTCATTCGAAGCGTATGTGATGCGACCCACGGTCAGCCGGGTCTGGTGGGGTGGTTCGGGGAGCTGCTGACCGAAAAATACAATCCGGGCAAAAATCATGCGATTGACTGCAATACCTGGAAAACGGTACATCATGCAGCCATGACGCTGGAGTGGAACAACACCGTTCTGAATCTGGTCAAAAAAGTCCGCAAGGGCTATGTTTCCCATGTTCTGGAGCTGTTCTCTCGATCCGACGTGCCGTTTTCAATCGACGCCGAGTGGTGCGCCTATCTGTATATGAACGGTGTGATTTCGCCGGAGCTTCAAACAGACAATAACGGCACAAAGACATCTGTCTGCCGCTTTTCCTGCCCGTTTATTCAGAAGCGTCTGTATAACGCCCTGACCGATGATCTGATCGGAGACCGCCTGCCAATGCTGGCGGTTGATCCCCTGGATGATCTGGCAGATGTGTTTGAAGGAGAAACCCTGAATCTGCCGTCACTTCTTGACCGGTACAAGGCATACCTGGTGCGGATGAAAGCCAAAGGACTCAATCCCTTCAAGGATCAGCCCAGAAGAACGGATATGCATTACACCGAAGCGGTCGGGCATTTTCATCTGTATGCCTGGATGAAACAGGCCGTTGAAGATGTCTGTGTGATCAGCCCGGAGTTTCCAACCGGAAATGGTAAAGTGGATATTCACTTGAAATGCAGGGATAAATTCGGAATCATCGAGATAAAAAGCTTTAGAAGCCATGCCAGAACCCAGAGTGGCTTATTGCAGGCCGCATCTTATGCGCGCAGCCTGAATCTGACATCCGTAACCATCGCTTTATTTGTTCCGCTGGATGATGCGTCTGTTCTGGCAACCCTGTCCAAAGAAATCCAATGCGACAGGGTCGTGGTTACGGTTGTGGCGATCGGGTGGACATAAGAACAATTGGTCATTATAATATCATCAAGTTGAATATCAGAGAAGCAAAATTGCAATGAGTTTTGCAATTACCTCTGACTGTGCTGTTCAGCAGGAAGGGGGCGTGAACGGTTACTTCATCACAGAAAAACACCGGACAAGGCGGGGATCGGGCAGAAATGGATGCCGAAAAAGACAATTTGGATGGAAAGCTTACGCGCCTCAAGGTATTGCTGAAGAAGATGGACAGCGTTTTGGTGGCCTTCTCCGGCGGCGTGGACAGCACCTTGCTGCTGAAGATCGCCCAGGATGTTCTTGAAAAAAAGGTGTTGGCCGTAACCGCTGTTTCCCAATTAACTTCCCGCCTGGAAAAGAAAGATGCCGTCGAGATGGCCGGATGCATCGGCGCTGCCCATCTGCAGGTTGACTCTGATGACCTGGCCGATCCCGTGTTTGCCGCAAATCCCAGCGACAAGTGCTATCATTGTAAAAAGAGACGGTTCTCGCTGCTGAAGGAGATCGCCGCAGAAAGAGGCTTTAAATTTGTTGTCGACGGAACCAATCTTGACGACTACACCGATTATCGTCCGGGGCTGAAAGCGATTCAGGAACTTGGCATTCGAAGCCCGTTGAGCGAGGCAGGATTGGCAAAAGAAGAGATTCGCCAGTTGTCCCGTCAGCTCGGACTGAGTACATGGAATAAACCGTCCTTCGCATGTCTGGCTTCCCGAGTGCCCTACGGCATTGAGATCACGGCCGCAAAGCTTGAACAAATCGATGAGGGCGAGATTTATCTGCGCAGTCTGGGCATCTGCCAGCAGGTGCGCGTCCGCCACCACGATACCCTGGCTCGCCTGGAAGTGGATCAACGATTTCTCAGCCGATTTCTGGAAGAAGATATTCGCAACCGGATAACGGTCTTTTTCAAGAAGCTTGGTTACCGATATGTGGCCCTGGATATCGAAGGTTATGCCATGGGAAGTCTCAACCGGGAAATACTGCCAAAGGAGAATGATCAGAATGGATAACCAACAGCTCAAAGATCTTATCGCCGGTATCCGGAGCGGTCAGGTGAGCGATGAAGATGCGTTGCACCGTTTAAAAAAACTGCCTTTCGAGGATTTGGGATACGCCAAGGTGGATCATCACCGCTGTTTGCGCAATGGTGTTCCGGAAGTCATCTATTGCGCCGGCAAAACCGTGGATCAGATCAAGGGGATTGTGGAAAGGATGATTCCGCATCACCGCAACATTCTGGCCACGCGGGCCGATAGCCACGTATATGAAGGAATTTTGTCCATCACCCCGGAATGCCAGTATCATGAAGTGGCCCGTATCGTGGTGGTCAAGCCGCAAGTTGTGCAAGAAGTCGGCCGCATTGCCGTGGTGTGTGCCGGCACATCGGATATTCCGGTGGCTGAAGAAGCCGCCGTTACGGCGGTAACCTTGGGAAACCGGGTTGATCGTCTGTACGATGTCGGTGTCGCCGGGCTGCACCGTTTGCTCAATTCCTGTGAAGATTTGTTCAAGGCCAATGTGGCCATTGTCATCGCCGGCATGGAAGGGGCGCTGGCCAGTGTGGTGGGCGGGCTGGTCTCTTGTCCGGTAATCGGGGTTCCGACCAGCGTGGGGTATGGGGCCAGCTTCGGTGGCATTGCCGCCCTGCTGAGCATGCTAAATAGTTGTGCTTCGGGTGTTTCGGTTGTAAACATCGATAACGGATTCGGCGCCGGTTACCAGGCCAGTCTGATCAATAAATGCGTTGCCTTGGGATGTCATCACTCTTAACTGAAACGGAACAACTATGAAAATTGCCTATTTTGATTGTTTTTCTGGCGCCAGCGGCGACATGATCCTGGGGGCTTTGCTGGATGCCGGCCTGCCGTTGGAGCATTTGAAACAGGAACTGGCCAAACTGGGGTTGTCCCATTACAGCGTCAACAAGACTGCCGTGGTTAAAAACGGCATCCGCGGAAGCCAGGCGCTGATACGTGTAGAGCAGGACCATCACCACCACCATCGCCATCTGTCGGACATTACTGCGATTATCGAAAAAAGCACCCTGGCGCCGGTCATCAAAAAGGAGGGCATCCGGATATTCAGGCGCCTGGCCGAGGCCGAGGCCAGGGTTCACGATACATCCCCGGAAAACATCCACTTCCATGAGGTGGGCGCGATGGATGCCATTATCGATGTGGTCGGCAGCGTCATCGGCATTCACACCCTGGGGATCGATACGATCATCTGTTCACCGCTTCATGTGGGATCCGGAACCGTGGAATGCGCCCACGGCACCTTGCCGGTGCCGGCCCCGGCCACGGCCGAACTCATCCTGGGCAAACCCGTGTATTCCACCGGGATTCAAGGCGAACTGCTGACACCCACCGGTGCCGCCATCTTAACGACCCTGGCAAGTGATTTCGGATCACTGCCGCCCATGACGGTCGAGCAGATCGGACACGGCGCAGGTACGGCCGATCTTTCCATTGCCAACATGCTGCGTGTTTTCATTGGTTCGGCGCTCCAGCCCGACAAGACGTTCGCCGTGGAACAAACCGCGACCATTGAAACCACCATCGATGATATGAACCCGCAGATTTATGGTTATATCATCGAAAAAGTGCTGCAAATGGGGGCGATGGACATCTTCTGCATGCCGGTGCAGATGAAAAAAAACCGCTGTGGAACTCTGGTTACGATTCTTTGTCGCCCGGAAATGGTGACATCGCTCTCCGATTTTCTTTTCCGGGAAACCACCACCATCGGTTTGCGCTGGCATCTTGACAACAGATTCACGTTGCAGCGTGCATTCACGACCGTAGAGACACGCTTTGGAACAATCTCCTGCAAGACCGCAAGCCATGGGAATGAGGTGATCAATGTCACTCCCGAATATGAAGATTGCAAACGTGTAGCCATAGAGCAAAAGGTTCCGCTGAAGGCTGTCCTGGAAGAAGCCCGCTTCCAGGCATTTGCATTGGTCTTTCGGTAGAATCATTGAGCAGTTTGTGCGACAGGTGATGGAAACAATGAACTTAATTTCAAGGCGCTATGCAAATCAGTTCTGAAAAACGAGCGCGAATTCAACAAAGCGGCTGGATTTACCGCCGAGCACGACCGTCTGCCGCGTTATTTCAAAACCGAGAAACTGGCCCCCCATGGTGTGGTCTTCTATGATTGGAATCAATCTCTATGCGTCCTTGCGACCCTTCACGCCTCCCAACGCCTCTGGCTATCCCGTTGAAACCGGCACGACGATCGAAAAATTATTGGATATGCTCAACGTTCCAAAAGATCAAATTTCGCTGATCTTTTCCAATGGGGTGAAATGCGGTGTGGAGACCCCTTTGAAAGACGGTGACCGTATCGGTATTTTTCCACCGGTGGGCGGGGCGGGTAATTCCCGATAAGGAGCACGATCAATGAATGTGACCATGCATGGGCATCTTCGATTGCATTTTCAGAAGGACATCACCGCTGCATTTTTCCCGCTTTTTCAGAAGGGATTTTATTTTGAAATGACCACCGGCAATCTTCAAGATATGCTCTGCAGGATTTGTGATCTTGATCCTGCGGCATTGAAAGCTCGCATCCAAACCATTTTTTTAAACGGCAAACCGGTGGATAATCTGGCAACGGCAAATATTCAAGACGGCGACTGTCTGGCCTTTTCGGCTGCTATGCCTGGCCTGGTGGGAGCCACCATGCGCTCAGGCGGTATTCTGGCCGGCTTCCGGCATTCCATAAGCCACCGACCAGCAGATGTCCAGTCCAATGCGCAGGGCGGCATTTTGTTGATTAAGTTGTTTAACTTATTGATTAAAGAGCTTGGACCCCGTTTTTTACAGCAGGGGATTCTGCTCGATGCGACTGAACTGCGAAACCTTCTGACGTTTCTTTCTGATCTCGAATGGAAAGATTGCACCCATGCGGAATTGAACGCGAATAAAATCAGTCCAGACACCCTGATGACAATAGCCTGGCCGGAAGCCCCTGGATTCGTACTCCTTGAAGTGACTTTTGGGTAGCCATCAAAGACGGTTCTGGCTTGCATGGCCTGTGGGTACGGCATAAGCCAGCACACATGAAAAAAATTCCCACATCGAGATGTTTTTAATTTACATGGATGAACAGGATATACATGATAAAAATTTCCATTTTGTGTTTTTCATTATCCTGTCCATCCTGAATATCCATGTGAATAAATTTTTCGAGTTGCCTGAGTAACTTTCGAGCAATTCATTCGGATAACCCATATGCTCCGAGCAGCAACCATCAGATCCTTCAAGAAATTTACACGTGCATCCGGCCGTCAAATGGGCGAAGCCTTACAGCAACAGTTGGAACAGACACCTAAAGCGTGCTGGCTTTTTTGTGCGCCGCTTGACGGCATGGAGGAATTGATCAAGGGTATCTGCGAGGGGGCTGGAACTGATCAAGTCATCGGCTGCACCACTTCAGGCGAGATTTCCAGCCATGGTCTGAGCATCAATTCTGCCGTGCTGGGCGGCATCGTCTCCAGCGGTATCGATTTTGAAATCATCACGGTCCAGGGACTGGAAAAAGACAGCGCTGCGGCCGGCCGCCAGTTGGCCGAATCTTTTTCCGACACCCCGCGGTTGGTTCAGATTTTTTCCGACGGCCTTACCGGTAATGGCTGCGCCATTTTAAGGGGGATTTCCGGCGTCCTTGGGAACAACATACCCGTGACCGGTGGCGCTGCCGGAGATAACGGTGATTTTAAAAAGACGCTGCAGTTTGGCGGCGGCCGTATCTACTCGGATGCTGTCTGTGGCATTGCTTTTTATGGTGATTTTGGGTTGGGGGTCGGCGTGCGGAGCGGATGGGCGCCCATCGGTCTGCCCAAACAGGTGACCAAAGCAATCGGCAAAGTGGTTTATGAATTAAACGGCGAGCCGGCCCTGAATGTCTATGAGCGTTTCCTGGGGCCTCATGCGGAAAAATTGCCTGCCATTGGTGTGGAATATCCATTGGGATTCATGAAGCATTCGAGAGGCAGGTACCCGGAGGATGACTATGTACTCCGGGCCAGCATGTCGGTGAATCAGCAGGAACGCTCGATAAAGTTTGCCGGAGAGATTCCCGAGGGCGCCATGGTCAATCTGACATGCGGCGACAAAACCTCCATTCTGGAGGCTGCCGGTGCGGCTGCCAGGGAGGCCATATCCGCAATTGGCATGATGAAGCCAAATGTCATTTTCTGCTACTCATGCATGGCCCGCAGAATCGTTCTGGGGTCCCGAACTGCTGAAGAAATCGCACGCGTTCGCGCGGAATTCGGCCCCGAGGTACCCATTATCGGCTTTTATTCATACGGTGAATTCTGCCCGATTGGTCCTCCGGCCGTCAATTGCCTGCACAACGAAAGCATTACGCTGAGCGTTCTTGGAACATGAGCCATGAATTCAAGACAAACCCAGAGGCAAGGTACCCGTGAACTGGAAGCGCTGCTGGAGCAGGCCGAGCGCAAATCGGACATCCTGACCAATCTTCTCAAAGAAGCCTCTGCCGAATTCACGCAGGCCCTGGATAAGGTGAGCAAGTCGGAAGCCAATTTCCGGGCCATCTTCGAGAGCGCACCCGAAGCAATTTACATGTTCGACATTCGCACGCGCCGCATCGTGGATTGCAATCCGTTTACTACCGAATGGCTTGGTTATTCGCGCCAGGAACTGCTCAGCATGAATGTGGAAGATATTCTCAGCCCCTTGTCAGCGGGGGTGGAAGAAAACATCCGCAAGGCCCTGGATAATGGATATGTGCGTATCCTGGAAAGGCGATTCCTGACCAAAACGGGTAAAATGGTGGATGCCGAGGTGACCGGTACAGTGGTCGAAATTCAGGGGGAAAAACGATTTGTCGCCCTGGTCAGAGACATTACCGAGCGTAAAAAGATTGAGGCGTTGTTCCGATATAAAGAACTTTTCCAGAATGTCATCGATCCGGTATTTATCTGCCACTCCCAGGGGAATTTTCTGGAAGTTAATGATGTGGCCTGCGAGCAATTGAAATATGCCCGAAAGGAACTGCTGCAACTCACCTTCCGGGACATTGTCCATCCGTCCCAGTATGAGGTGCTGAGCCGCCTGGGTCAACAAATCCGCTCCGGAGATGCTGTCCAGTTCGACATCGACACGGTTACCCGCACAGGCGAGGTGATTCTATTCGAGTTCCATTCCCGGCTCATCGAGTTCCAACGCAAACCGGCAATCCTCAGCGTTGCCCGAGACATCAGCGCCCGCAAACAGATGGAAGAGACATTGATCAGAACCGAGCGGCTGTCGGCTGTCGGCGAGATGGCGGCCGGTGTGGCCCATAACTTCAACAATTTGCTGCAGATGATTTTGGGCGCCGGCGAAACTGCCCTGGCCAGGCTTGGGGACGGCGAGATCCGCAAAAGCATGCATGCACTCCAGACTCTGATCGAGGCCTGCCACCGGGGAGCGGATATTGTCCGCCGGATCAAAGATTTTACAATGGCCAAGCCCGACAGCACAGAGGCAGTCAAGGTGTTTGACATGGCCGAGCTGGTATCCGAAGACGTTCAGTTGACCAAGCAATTGTTGGTCAACCCGTCCGATCTGCATAAATATACCTTCAACTTCATCCGGCCATTGTACGCCATGGTTCATGGCAATCCCTCCGAGTTGTACGAGGTGCTGGTCAATGTGATCAAAAACGCCCTGGAGGCCATGCCGGACGGCGGGGTACTGACCATCGTACCGAGTACGAGCAACGGGATGATTCACTTATCCATCATGGACACCGGCATCGGCATTCCGGAGGAAAATCTGCCGCGACTGTTTCAGCCGTTTTTCACTACCAAGGGATTACAAAGCAGCGGTCTGGGACTTTCTTCGAGTTATGGCATCATCAAAAAGCACCATGGGGAAATGACCGTCAAGAGCGTACCGGGTCGGGGAACCACATTTACCATTATTTTCCCCATGGCAGACTCGCTGTCCAAAATGGAAACCCGCCCCCTGCCTGCAAAGAAGGCTTTGACACAAAGCAAAATAAAATTCCTGATCATCGACGACGAGAAGAATATCCTGAAAATGATGGAATTGTACTACGAGGATTCATCTGTGGATCTGACAACTGCCAACACCGCTCAAAAGGGATTGCAGGCGATCTGCAACAACAACTATGATGTGGTCCTATGCGATTTGAGCATGGACGGCATGAACGGTCTGGAACTCTGCCAGGCCGCCACGGAACATGCTTACCGGACCAGGCGACAGAAACCCCCTTTTTTGCTTTACACCGGTTTGAATGAAAGGCTTGACCCGGCGGAATTGGAACGTTGCGGAGTGGACGGCGTGATACGCAAACCCATTCCATGCGCCGAGTTGCATCGTATTATTCAAGAGACGGTAGCCAGGTTTCGCCAGGAAAAGCCCGAATCCTGACCGGTTCAGACATCAAATGCCATGAGCGCTTAACATGACAGATACCATAGCGAAGGCAGAACCTGGCGCCGGTACCAGATCAGAAAAGAGCAGGTTCTCGAACGCATGCAACCGATCCGTGAAGCACTGCCGTCCTTATGGGAATACGTGCTGAAAGCAATCGAAGAGGCAGTTGATAAAGGCTATCTGGTCAAAGATGGAACAGGAGAATAACGTGATGGAACCCACGCCAGGGCATTTAATGAAGGGATTGGAGCGATTGGCCCAAAAGGGTTTTCAAGGATACCCCCTCGGTATCGTCGCTTTCTATGGATACAATGACAAGGTTGCCAGCAAAGCCGTTATCGGCATTGTAAAGGAGGCCGGCGGCTCACCGGAAAATATCAAAAAATGGGTTTTCGATACAGGTGATCTCCGTAAAGATGTACCGTCCATCAAGGAGCTGTTCCGGTATATCGAAGCCCATCATGTCCTCAGTGTTGCACTGACCCCCGGCATTTACTACTGCCCCCACGAACCTGGGATTGATTTTCCTGAAGGGGGTGCTTGTTCACATTGTTCGTTCTGGTCCAATATAAAAAGGCCGTATATTTTCAAGGGCAGGTAATGACGTCTTTTCACATTCTGAAATCTGATCGTCCGGAAAATTTACGTCACAGGCGTTTGAACACGCACCCAGGAGGCGCATGAGAGTGAGATATGAACATCGCCGACGAGAAACTTTGGCAAAGCGATCCGCAGCGGTACGGCTGTGTTCCTTTGGCGCAAACGATCGATTCGTTGCAGATCGGCGCCCAGGATGTTGCCATGCTGATAGACAAAGGCGCCCTGGAATGTTTTGAAATCGGAAATGCTTCCGGAATCAGAAGCATGGTTACGCTCCGATCCCTCTTGATCTTTAAATCAGCCAGGGCTTCCGTCACGCAAAATCGGTCCATCCGGATTTTAAACATCCTGACGGAAGCTGCTCGCTATAAAAAGACGCTGCTGTATGGCGATGTCATGCAGACAATGGGCTTGACTTATCAGGATGCCATGCACCGGGAAATCTTCAAGAAGGATCTCAGGGAGGGAATAAACTTTTTCGGCCATTCCCGACCGACAATGCAGCGAAATTATTTTTGTGAAAGTCTATTGCTTTTTACTGCCGCCAATTCTCATGAAATGTGCAATTTCATGAGAATTGGTCGCATAAGCGGATAATTTACCTCCATTCATCACGATTCGAGATTCTGGGGATTCAAGCGTATGACTAAAACAATCCGACTCGATTCGCCCATTCACAATTACAAATCCGGCCAATCGGAGATAACCGATCCAAATTCTTCCTGCAGTGCCGGCCGATTTCTGTTTTCTTTTTTGAACCGACCGGCGAATTGCTTCCAGCGGGCGTCATCCTTCAAGACATCCAGCAATATTCTTCGGATGTTCAACAGCATCCTTGCCCGTGCGGCATACCCCTTGCGGGTGGACTCTCGGCTTATGCCGTTGAAACCGGACAGGTGATAGGCAAGAACCTTGTCGGGAAAACGGGTTTCCAACTGCCTGGCTGCCTGCAGGACACGATCCGAATCCCAGTCTGAATAATTTGTCTTCAGAAGTGTTTCCAGTGCCTGATCATATTCCTTGCGGTCCATGAAAATGTCAAGAAGCTCTGAACTCCGGATACGGCTGGCATTTTGAAGAAGCTTTTTTTCATACAGTTTCCATTCTTCTTCGGTACAGATGTTCTTGAATGCTTTATATTTGCCCATTGTCAGGGGATTGGTCGCCATTTCATATTTCAATTCCAGATATTTTTCCCGATTACCGCCTTCCTGGGCACGATCCGACAAAAACTGTTGCAGTTCATCCATCCGTCCCTGGCCCTTGTTGATGCCTTCCTCGGCAACAGCCAGGGCCTCGGAATGGTTTCCTTCATTCCAGTAGAATTTTGCCAGATCATAATAATCGCCGCCGTATATCATTTTTTCCTGGCGCAGCTCCAGATACTTCTTCCGATCTCCCAACTTTCGATATATCCCCATGGCATGATTCTTTGGCCAATCCCGGCTCATTTCCTCGAAAGCCTGCGCCAGTTCGTACCAATCCTCATCACTGTAACAGGTGGCATAGGCGAGTTCATAGAGCGGATCATCCATACCGGCGTTGCCGCTGATGATAAACGGCAGTACTTGTTCAAGAATATCTCGGCGGATGTCCTCATCAATCAACTTGGTACTCAGTTTTTGTTCGATCTGGTGCATGAGATCATATACGTTATTTTCCTTCTCTTCGGGACCGCCACCGTAACTATCCAGTTCTTCCAGATCGGGCAGCAACTCATCCCATAGAGCCATGACGATCTCACCTTCCGTGGTGCATTGCTGCTTCGGTGTGAGGTTGACATTCTTTTTCAAATAGTTGAGGCAATCGCTTCGGACATCCGGTCGTCTATTGGATAATTTTACAATCAGATCGATCAGAATCTCATGTGAAGCGCCGGTCAACAGGTCTGTCAGTGAATCAGATGGGGTATTCATATCCGCCAATTTAGGAAGTCTCCTGAGCAAAAGAGGAAATAATATCTGCCATATATCGCTCGATACGATCACGGTTCGCGATCAGGCTGGAAAACTGTTTTTCACAGACATCACTGAATCTTGCCAGAACCTTTCGATTGACGGATTCCTGATCTTCGAATATGCCCATGGAACGACAGGTGATTCCCCATTTTTCATATTGAAGAAGCGATATCGTGGTATCCCGTATGCGGTCATCATTGGGTAATGCAAATACAAACAGCGGACGAGGCATGCCGTTGACTCGGCAATCTACGGGATACATGCCTTGCGAATCATTGATGGGATCATGCCAGTTGAAAGTCCGCCGGTTTTCTGGAACCGTTTTTTCAATAATATGGCGGAAATCTTCCATGAATGTCGATCGGACCCTTTCCCGCGTCAGGTAGGATACATCGGTTATTCTCATCAAGGCTTGAAGATAGGAAAACAGTGCGTCTCCAAACTGCTGCTCGGGAATTGAAAGCATCAGTTCCCCATCCCGATCTTTGACCTGGAATAGTGAAAGCGCATTGCTGATTAACTTTTGACGATTCCCCCGCAGAAGGTCTTTTTCATTGATGTCATAAGTCAAATGCATGTATGTGTGGCCTTCATCCGAAAGCACCCAGCCGGATGTCTCTCGTTTGAGCACAATGGCAAAGTGGTCTCCATCTTCCGCTATAAAGGGTGTAAAAACCCGATATCGATCAATTCCCTCTTCATTCAGGGTGATTTTCGAACATACTTTTTGACGAAAGTCCCTTTCGATTGTTTCCGTGATCATATCATCCCTCCGGGAAAAGTGGTAATTGTGGGGAAAAAGGTTCTTCAAATCCGCAATCCGTCAAAAAACACTGCAAGGCTGTCTGAAAATCTGTAAACCGATCGGTAGGTTCGGCATAGACATCTTCTCGTCCCCCAATATCCTGATATCGCTCCGTTGCATAATGAATATGGAAATCATAAAATGAGGTTCTTTCAATAGGGTTGGTATGCTCATGGCTTTTGCCATTGTAACGCCGAAGACGGAACAAAAGATTGCTATCGGAAGGGACTAATGCAAGTATGATGGAAAAATCCAAAAGGTTGAAATTGCTTTGTCGAAATATCATTCGAAATTGGTTTCCATCAGTTCCAGGCACATCAAGTTCACGTTCTTTATGGCCCCGCTTTCTTTTCAAACTTATCAAGTTTTTATAGTTTTTGGGCAATTTTTTACATTCCAGAATCAATCTGCTTATTTCCTCGTCAGAATATTTGATAGACATTTCTATTACACCTCAATCGATATCAAAAGCAGAAATATTCACGAACCCCAAATTATTATCTATCACCTTGCCTGAAAACCCTTTCCCGATGCCACACCAGATAAGGAATATGGGATGACGTTATCCAGCGAAGCTTCAACCCTTCAGACAGATGAAGGCCCCGGCGGTGTTCCGGAGACAGCCGCAATGAACACATCAGATATCCCGCATCGTCGAAGGTGATCAGCCCGCGGTCGAAGAGGGCATCGAGGTTGGCGCAGAGCAGGAATCCGTTGAACACATCCAGCCGTTCTTCGTCCGATTCACAGTCGGCCCAGGGCTTGGCGTGGCTGGCGCGGAGAATGTCTGGCAGTGCGATGCCCGTGACGGCGCAGGCGCCGACCCAGTAATCCATCAGGGCTTCCCGGAATGTGTCCTGGCCAATGCGCTGTTTTACAAGTCTTTGGACTTCGGTGGTGTCGATGCCGGTCTGGTTCAACGCATCCTGAACCCGCACCGAGTAGGTCAGCGCCGCCAGAGACACTGCCAGTCTGGCAGTGCGGTAGAGCAGTCGGACAAGCTCGTCCATATCGCCGGCAACAATCTTTCCGTCGGGACATCCGGATTCCGGCAGGGAGCGGATCAATTCCTGAAGCAGAAGGCCGGGCGGAACTTCGACGATCCAGCCCTTCTCCGCAGGCCGGAGCAGAATACGAACCCGCGCCCGATGGCGGGCGGATGCCAGCACCACCGATCCTTCCCGGCTGTCGATCACATTTTCCCAGCCGTTTTCATATCCGGCTTTTTCAATCAGGGAGCGTTCCAGAAGGTTCATGGTCATTGTCTTCCCAATAATATCATTGTATGTCAATAACTTTTGTCAGGTTCGATGCCAAGAAAAGCTGAAATTATCAATGTCCCATTTTACCGTGAAAATACACCCAACCGCGGGTTCCCAAGCTCCTGCTTGGGAGCCCGGCCGGGAAGCTCCAGCTTCCCGTGGCAGGCAGAATGTCAGGATATGAGATTCGATTGCGAAAGCATCGGACATGCGATAAAAACAGGAACGTTAGTGGAGGTGAAATATGGGTGCGCCAAGCAAAGCTAATGCAGGCAAGCCGGACAATCCGGCACGGGTAAAGGTTAGCCACCAGCCCGGAACAGATCCGTGCGTGTGAAGAGGTAACGAATCATGCGAAGCCACGGTAAAGGAGTTGAGTCAGCCA